>VBAU01000188.1:0-3710 GCA_005883855.1 Bacteroidota bacterium | reverse complement strand
ATTGTTATTTTATTTAGTTCCAATAAACATTATTGGGGACATATTATCAATCCACCCGTGCCTATAGGAGTAAAACCGATTTTGATCCCGGTTGAGATCCTCGGAATTTTTACAAAGCCATTCGCTTTGATGATACGTTTGTTCGCAAACATGATCGCAGGGCACATAATAATTATTTGCCTGGTTTCACTCATTTTTATTTTCGGTGCACTGAGTACAGGCATAGGCTGGGGTTTTTCACCCTTGTCGGTGGGCTTCGTGATTTTTATCTATTTCATTGAAATATTAGTCGCTTTTTTGCAGGCGTATATTTTTGCTAACCTTACAGCAGTTTTTATCGGCCAGGCTTTTGAAGGAAGTCACGATGATGGAGAACATCACGAAGACGCACTCATTGTTTAATTTTTTTTATTAATTATAAACCAAGTATCATGATGATGGATTTACTGAACGTTTTATTAGCCTCACCAATAGGAAATGCAGGTGGAGCGATCGGAGCAGGTTTAGGCGCAGTAGGAGCCGGCATTGGTATCGGTCAGATCGGTAAAGGAGCAGTGGAAGCTATTGCCCGCCAGCCCGAAGCTTCAAATGATATTCGTGCCAACATGATCCTTACAGCTGCGTTGGTTGAAGGGGTAGCTCTTTTCGCAGTTATTGTAGGTATTCTGGCAATGTTCATTAAGTAAGAAATTACTGTGTCCCGGCATCGGTCGGGCACAGTTTCTATGATGATCGGTGAGCTCTTTTAAATGAAGGTTGAAGATGATGTTGCCAGCAATAGAGTCACTATTATACTTCTGTTGCGTCGCACTCTTCAACGATCTGTAACGTTATTCAACAATGTGTAAAACCCGGAACTGTCAGAGTGTTTTCCGAACACCCTTCAGGGGACGGGGGCTTAAATTTCAATATGCAACTTCTTACACCGGGTTTAGGTTTGATCATCTGGACGCTGCTTGCGTTTCTTGTCGTGTTTTTCATTCTTAAAAAATTTGCATGGCCGGCGATTTTGGGCGGCTTGCGCAAACGTGAACAAACCATTGCTGATTCTTTGGCGCAAGCGGAAAGAATAAAATCGGAAATGGCGCAAATGAAAAGTGAGAATGAAGCCATTCTTGCCAAAGCAAGAGAAGAGAGATCGCAAATGCTGAAAGAGGCCCGCGAGACAAAGGATAAAATTATTAACGAGGCAAAGGAACAAGCGAAGAACGAGGCTAACAAAATTATTGGCGAGGCGCAGGTGGCCATTGATGCACAAAAAATGGCAGCCCTCACGGAAGTAAAAAACCAGGTTGGAAAATTAGTGATCGAAGTGACTGAAAAGTTGTTAAGGAAAGAATTGAGTAACAAACAAGCCCAGGAAGAGCACATTAAAAGTTTAGTAAACGAAGTGAAATTAACTTAAGAGAAAAGCTTCGAGCCATGAGCCATGAGCTGCGAGTTTCCGGCTCATAGCTCATCGCTGTCAGCTAAAAGCAATACAAATGCCTAACCCACGTCTTGCATCGAGGTACGCTAAATCGCTAATTGATCTTTCTGTTGAGAAAGATCAGTTGGAAACGGTTTTTGCCGATATGCAATGGTTACAGCAGTTGCTGAAAGCGAGCCGCGATTTTGTGAATCTTTTGCGCAGCCCGATCGTCAAAAGTGCGAGGAAGAAAAAGGTTGTCGATGCGGTCATTACAGGGAAGGTGAGTGAAATCACTGACTCATTTGTTCATCTGGTGATCGCAAAAGGCCGGGAGAGTAATCTTGGCGAAATCATCACGTCATTTATCGCTCAGTATAAACAGCACAAAAACATTTATACTGTTACGCTAACTACCGCTGTTCCGGTAACCGACGAACTGAAAAAGTCAATCATTGATCAGATTAGGAAGACCAGCGAGATGCAAAACATAGAATTGGAAACAACGGTAGATCAGAACCTGATCGGTGGATTTGTTTTGCAGGCAGGCGACAAGTTAATTGATACGAGTGTTGCCTATGGTCTTAAACAAATAGCCAGGCAGTTTGAGAATAATGATTTTGTTTATAAGATAAGATAGCTGCAAGCCGCACGCTGTACGCTTCAAGCCGGCGTCTTGCAGCTGCAGTTCAAAGCTCATAGCCCAATAATAAAAAACTTCAAACGTAATAGAATATGGCTGATATAAAACCAGATGAAATTAGTGCGATACTCCGCCAGCAGCTAAGTGGTTTTGATTCGGGAGTTGAATTGGAAGAAATAGGCATCGTATTGCAAGTTGGTGACGGCATTGCCCGTGTGTATGGATTGGGTAACGTTCGTTACGGCGAATTAGTAGAATTTGAAAATGGCGTTCGGGCCATCGCGTTGAACCTTGAAGAAGATAATGTAGGAGTGGTTCTAATGGGTGAAACGGAAGATATCCAGGAAGGATCAAAGGTTCGTCGCACGGGACAAATTGCATCCATTAAAGTTGGAGAAGGAATGGTGGGCCGCGTGGTTAACACACTCGGAGAGCCGATTGATGGAAGAGGACCCATTTCAGGTGATCGTTATGAAATGCCATTGGAGCGCAAAGCACCGGGGGTAATTTTTCGTGAGCCGGTAAAAGAACCGTTGCAAACAGGAATCAAAGCCATTGACGCGATGATCCCTATCGGTCGTGGTCAACGTGAACTGATCATTGGCGACCGCCAAACGGGAAAGACGGCTATTGCGATAGACACCATTATCAATCAAAAAGAATTTTACGAGGCAGGCAAAACGGTGTACTGTATTTATGTTGCCACGGGACAGAAGGCATCAACCATTGCCGGAGTGATGAAGACTTTGCAAGATGCAGGGGCGATGGTTTACACAACTATTGTTGCAGCCTCTGCATCCGATCCCGCTCCGTTGCAGTTTTATGCGCCATTTGCTGGTGCAGCCATCGGTGAATTTTTCCGCGATACCGGCAGACCCGCGTTGATCATTTACGATGACCTTTCAAAGCAAGCAGTATCTTATCGTGAAGTATCGCTATTGTTGCGTCGTCCTCCTGGCCGTGAGGCATATCCTGGCGACGTGTTTTACTTGCACAGTCGCTTACTTGAAAGGGCCGCAAAAATTATCAGCGACGATAAGGTGGCGAAGAATATGAATGATGTTCCCGCAACGATCAAGCATTTGGTAAAGGGTGGTGGTTCATTGACCGCGTTGCCGATTATCGAAACGCAAGCGGGCGATGTATCGGCCTATATTCCCACAAACGTGATCTCGATTACGGATGGCCAGATATTTCTTGAAACAAACTTGTTTAATGCGGGCATTCGTCCGGCCATCAATGTGGGCATTTCGGTAAGTCGTGTGGGGGGCAACGCTCAAATCAAATCAATGAAAAAAGTAGCTGGCACGCTGAAACTCGACCAGGCGCTTTACCGTGAAATGGAAGCGTTTTCAAAATTTGGCGGCGACCTCGATCCTGCTACCAAATTGGTTTTGGATAAAGGAGCACGGAATGTGGAGATCCTCAAGCAACCGCAGTACGCACCAGTGCCGGTAGAAAAACAAGTTGCAATTATTTACCTGGGAACACAGGGCTTGCTGCGCAACGTGCCTGTGAAGAGGATAAAAGAATTTGAAGAGCATTTTCTACTGGAAATGGAGAACAAGTTGCCGGATGTAATGGCTGAATTCAAAAAGGGTAATCTTCCGGACGATGGTATGAAGAAAATGGTCGACCTGGCTAATGGATTAATTCCCC
>VBAU01000187.1 GCA_005883855.1 Bacteroidota bacterium | reverse complement strand
TTTCGAGGTGAGCCATTTATCCATTGCCTTCGCTTTTTTTTCTTCCAATGCCAGCTGTGCAATTTTATTGTAATCGTCCTTTAAGTTCATGCGATGAGGTTCCGATCTCGATTTTAGATAAATTATTCTTACTCCTTTCTTTCCACGCTGGTCATCAGTGAAGTTCGCAGGCTGAGAAATTTCACCGACTTTTATTTTGCCAAGCAAGGCTACAACTTCTTTATCCAGCTCATCGATCGTCACATATGTCGAGCCAGCCCTGCCCATAAAAAATGGACCTGCAAATTTCGCCTGCTCATCCTGGCTGTATTTCAATGCCGCCTGGTTAAAATTCAATGTACCGGCAATTATTTTGGCGCGAACTGAATCCAGATGAGAAATCGCAGCGTTTGTTTCTTCATCGGTAATGGGCGGTGTTCGCAGAATATGTCGAATAACAGCCTCATCTCCGTTTCGCTGAACCATTTGGATAATATGGTATCCAAATTTCGTTTTGACAACGGATGAAATCTCTCCCTCCTTCAAACGAAATGCGGCAGCCACAAAAGAAGGGTCCCAACTCTTGTCTTTACGACTGATTTGGTATTCCCCTCCGCGATCTTTGCTCCCCGGATCTTCAGAGTGCAGTTTAGCCATTTGCTCAAAGGTGGAGGTCTTCGATTCGATTAATTGCTTATAGTGGTTGAGCTCATCAATCACATATTTCTCTAAATCTCTTGAAGCCTGGGGATAAATGACTATTTGCCCAACTTCGAGCTCTGATTCATAAAATGGCAAACTGTCTTTTGGAATCCGATCAAAAAATACTTTCACTTCCGCAGGTGTGATCTTAATGTTCTCCACGATCTTTCTTTGCATGGCCTCAGCAAGCTTTTTCTCCTTCACAGATTCACGCGCATCTTCTTTGATTTGGTAAATACTTTTGCCTGCCAACTCTTCGACTGCCTTTTCTGTACCATACATTCTAACAAATTCTCTTACTCTCAAATCAAGATCCGATTCTACCTCTTCGTCGGTCACAGGTAAAGAGTCCTTCTCTGCTTGCTGCATCAATACCTTCGAAAGAACGGCCTGGTCGAGGATCAGGCATTCTGCATGTTCAGGTATTTCTGCCCCTTGTCGGGCATAGTCGGCGATGGTGTTTTTGATGTCGGAATACGTGATAATGCGGTCGCCGACGACAGCAGCAATTTTGTCTGCCACAATCTTTTTTGCCTGAGTTGCCTGTTGTGCAGACAACACTCCCGTAAGCGCAATCAAAATGGGAAGCAAAAAATATTTCTTCATAAATAGTATATCTATCCAAAAGTAAAACCATCCCGGCTTGTCGGGATAGTTCCTTGATTTATTAACAAATGTTTTGTTGTGAATCCCGCGTTTATAGTGTTCTCTTGATCTCTTCAATTTCGTATGCCTCGATCACATCCTCCACTTTGACGTCATTGTAGTTTTTAATTGTCAATCCGCACTCCATGCCAGCCGCTACTTCTTTTACATCGTCTTTAAAGCGCTTTAATGAAGCCAGTTCTGCATTAGCCCCTTCGGCTGTCGGGTAAATGACAATGCCATCACGGATCAGGCGGATCTTTGAGTCACGTTTGATCTTGCCGTCTCTCACGTAACAACCAGCTACCGTAGCCTTATCAAATTTATAAACCTCTCTTACCTCCACGTTAGCGACAACCTTTTCCTGAACCTTGGGCTCAAGCATACCTTCCATCGCGCTCTTTATCTCGTCGATGGCATTATAAATAATTGAATAGTGCCTGATTTGTATGGCTTCCTGTTCTGCCAGCTTCGATGCCTGCAAGGAAGGCCTTACGTTAAATCCAATTATGATTGCATCCGAGGCATGTGCAAGTGTCACATCGCTTTCTGTTATCTGGCCAACGGCCTTGTGAATGACTTTTACAACAATTTCTTCGGTTGATAATTTTTGCAACGAATCACTTAGTGCCTCAACGGAACCGTCCACGTCACCTTTGATAATTACGTTTAATTCTTTAAAGTTTCCTAATGCCAGGCGACGACCGATCTCATCAAGAGTGATATGCTTTTTGGTGCGTATGCCCTGTTCGCGAAGTATCTGTGCGCGACGGTACGCCACCTCCTTGGCTTCAGGTTCTTCTTCGTAAACCTTGAATTTTTCGCCAGCTTGCGGAGCACCATTCACTCCTAGTATTAATGCCGGTGCTGAAGGACCAGCGTCCTCCATTTTTTTATTCCTTTCATTGAACATTGCCTTCACTCTTCCAAAATGCTGACCGGAAACAACGATATCTCCAATCCCAAGTGTACCATTTTGTACAAGTAATGTTGCCACGTAGCCGCGGCCTTTATCCAGCGAAGCCTCAATGATTGTCCCGTTTGCCTCACGGTCAGGATTTGCTTTTAGATCGAGCAGCTCTGCTTCGAGCAATATTTTTTCTAGCAGCTGGTCAACATTCAACCCTTTCTTGGCAGAGATTTCCTGGCTTTGATATTTACCGCCCCATTCTTCCACCAGCAAATTCATTTGGGAAAGTTGTTCGTAAATCTTTTGGGGATTGGCGCCATCTTTATCGATCTTATTAACTGCAAAGATCATGGGCACGCCTGCTGCCTGCGCGTGGCTAATGGCTTCGCGTGTCTGTGGCATCACTGCATCGTCGGCAGCAACCACAATCACGGCAATATCCGTAACCTTGGCACCCCTGGCACGCATCGCTGTAAACGCTTCGTGACCTGGTGTATCAAGGAATGTGATTTCTTTTCCGTTTGGCAAGGACACCTGGTATGCACCAATATGCTGCGTAATGCCGCCGGCTTCACCCGCTACCACATTTGCACTACGGATGTAATCAAGTAATGACGTTTTCCCGTGGTCAACGTGTCCCATGATAGTGACGATAGGAGACCGCGGTTGCAGTTCTTCCTCCACATCATCCTCCTCAGTAACCTCCTCCATCTCCATCTGCTTTTCCATGTCAATGAACTCGACATCGTAACCAAACTCGCTTGCCACAAGCTCGATGACCTCTGCGTCCAGGCGTTGGTTAATAGAAACCATTATTCCAAGACTCATACACTTGCTGATAACGTCGGCAAAGCTTACGTCCATCAGGTTAGCAAGTTCGCTCACACTGATGAATTCCGTTACCTGCAACTTGTTGTCGTCAGTCCTTTCTCCCATCGCCTCAGCCATCTCCTGGCGCTTTTCACGGCGAAGTCTTGCTTTTAAACCCTTTCCGCGGCTTCCACCTCCGGATAACTTTGCTTGGGTTTCCCTTATTTTTTCCTGTATTTCCTTTTGATCTATTTCTTTGTCCTCTCTTCTTCTCAGATCTCTTCGCCCTCTTACTCCCGGGCGATTATCGCGGTTAAATTGACCTCCACGACCGTCTCCTCTTCCCCTGTCTTTGAACAAATCTTCTCTCTTGACTTCTTTTTTCTCAATGGGAATTCGTTTACGCTTACGTTTTTCTTCTTTTTTTGGCCTCGTGTCACTGTCAACAGGAAGGTCGATCTTACCAAGGACTATAGGGCCTTCTATCTTTTCCACTTTGATGTTCTCTATCACAGGAGGCTCCTCCTCCGCGGTTGCTTCAACTTGCTCTTCGGGCAGTTTCGCCTCGGGTTGCTCGACTGTTTCCTCTTTCTTTGTTTTCTTTTTTGCTGCAGGTTTCACTTCCTCCGCTGGCTCATCCTGTTCTGTTTTTTTCTTAACACCTTTTTTCGGGCGAGTCGATGAATCGATTGAAGAGAGATCTATCTTATCTAATACTTTTGGCCCCTCAATTTCAGGCGCCTCGGCTTTCACAATTTCTTTTACCTGTGCGGGGGCCTCTTGTTTTGGCGGCGGCTGAACTTCTTCTTTTGGTTCCTCTTTCTTAACGTGTTTCTTTTCTTCCTTCTTGAAGATGACCTCTTCTTCATCTCTTTTCTTCTTTGCTTCGGCAACTCCGCCTTTTGGAAGATCAACGAGATCGCTTTTCAATTTTGCCGCCTTATCACCTTGAAACTCTTGCTGCAGGGCGCGATACATTTCCTCTGTTAACTTAGTGGTCGGCTTCAGATCATCCTTACTGAAACCTTTATTCTCTAAAAAATCAACAAGGGTATCCTGTCCAACGTTGAATTCCTTGGCTGCACCTAATAATCGCGGTAATTTTAATTCTGGCATTCGATGTTTTTAGTCATCAGTCTACTGACCGAAAATATATGTTTTTTATTTCGCTAGCTGCAAAAAAGTCCTTG
>VBAU01000186.1:1608-7893 GCA_005883855.1 Bacteroidota bacterium | reverse complement strand
TCGCTACTGTCGCCAAAACATTAAGCTTTTGAGCCGACACACAACAGCTTCTAAAAAATCCCAGCAAGCCCAATTGCTGCGTATATCGGCGTTACTACCCTCTAAACGCCCGATCACACCGTCAACTCTGTCCCAGCACAAGTCTGACCCAAATCTCTCGCATATTCATCGAGATCACCTTCGTCGTCAAACAACATGTCGACCTCCAGGTTTGCCTACAAAGAACTACCAAAGTTCGAGCCCAGGTACTATCGCCAATGGGCCCGCGTCGTCAAAGACGCATTCGCCGAACGAGATTGGAACGACTATCTAATCACACCGGCCCCCGTCGCCGTCCCGACTACCGAAGCCGGACAATCCGCGACAATCACCGCATTCTCCCCGGATGCAAGTATCACCGCCCGCGCCAAGGCGTTCCTCTCTCAATCAATCGAGTTCCGATATCAACCTTCTATCGAAACCTGCGAAACAGCTGCCGAAATCTGGTCTGTATTCCTGCAAAGATATGGCCAACGATCACGAGACGACGAGCTAAGGCTCGAAGCCGAGCTCCTCTCACTATTCAAGCTAAGCACAGAAACACTCGATGAATACATTGAAAAATTCGACAATGTCATCTCCAGCATTCGTGCCCAACAAGAGCCGAATCAACGCTGGGATGATCAAAAGGTCAACATGCACTATATTCGTTCCCTTGAATTATCCAACATCAAGAACGAAGACTGGAAAGCATGGTCTACCTACCCAGCACACACCAAACCATGTCGCATGATTCACTTCAATCTGCCTGCCGAACATACTATTCTACCCATATGGCCCCGCTCAAAGCTCTTCAACCTCAGAAATATGCTTACGCAGCCTCTACTTCTCCTCACACGCAACACCCGAACACCGTGTCCTCCACAGCAGGTACATCTTCATCTCAAACGGCCCCTTCCGGACGCGGACGTGGTCGTGGCAATGATCGAGGAAATACTGGTCGTGGTGGACGTGGCGGTGGCTCCCGCAGTGACGGAGATGTAAGAAGAAATCTCCCCAGAGACCCCAACGCATGGTGTACCAACTGTGAAAGAGCAGGACATGCCGCTTCTTTTTGCTATAACAAATACAAAGATTCCGGTTCCACTATCAGCTTCACTGAATGGTGTGCTTCTCAACCAGCCCCTCCTCCTCCGTAGTACTCTGCAACGTCAATGACTGCAGCATCTCCTACTGTACCCACTGCTCCCTCAAATCGTCAACCGAAAGCTCGCGGTCTCACCGTTCGGGCATATTCAACCTCTGATCCTGATACATGGATCTTTGATACCGCTTGTACAGAACACATGACGGATCAACCTTTACATTATACAACCTACGATGCATTCGCAACCCCCATTGAAGTTCACGGAATCGGTGGACTATTACATGCACTCGGAGAAGGAACAGTCACCTTGATTGATCCCAATGGATATACTCACAAACTAACCAATGTTTGGTATGTCCCCGGCTTAGGAGATTCAATTATTTCAAAATATTGGACTAGGAATTGTGATCTAATTACTTCCCTCGATCGCGACGAAAACTTTGTCCTCTCCACTAAGCTTTCAAACTTTACAATCAAGACCAATATCGGCAAGATGACAGTCTTCCAGAATCTCAAAGTCGCTGGGTATCCTCCTACCACTGTAGCTACCGTCAACGTCACCGTCGCTACCCCAGATCCGCCTATGCCAGATCTACCAGTGATCCGTACTCTCATGAAAGTACCAGCGCAATTAATGCATCAACGACTATGTCATCCCTCCGCAGAACGAATGCGCTTACTTGGCCTCAGCTACAACCTCGGAAAATGTCACATTTGTATTATGGGAAAACAAACCAGGAAACCATTCCCCACGAACCCGAATCCTCGGGCTACAAGCAAATTGTTTCGAGTCTACTCAGACATTTGTCCAGTCTCCCCTGAATCATTCGGACATGGCCTATACTTCATCACCTTCGTTGATGAGGCTACGAGATACGTTTGGATTTATATAATCCCCAACAAATCCTCCTCAACTGTTCTCCAGATTCTCCAAAAATGGCTCCCGCTAGTCCAAAACCAAGCCGGCACTACTCTGATCAACTTTCGGACTGACGAAGGTCGCGAATACCTCGGAGAAACCCTCAAGACAGTCTCCACCTTCCTTGAAGAACACGGGATAACCCATGAGCAAACCTCTGCTTATTCTAGCTCCTCTAACGGCGTCGCCGAACGCATCAATCGCACCCTCATGGACATGGTTCGCACCATGATGATCACAAGCAATCTTCCAGCACCATTCTGGGGTGAGGCCGTCCACACTGCCGCTAAGGTTCGAAATCGTCTCCCAACTTCATCTCTCAAAGGGAACATTTCTCCGCACGAGGCGTGGTTCGGCGTAGCCCCCTCCATTCAACATCTACGTGTCTTCGGATGTCTGGCTTTCTATAAAATCACGCACCCAAAGACAAAGGTGCAATCCAGATGTCGACGTTGCTGCTTCTTAGGCTATGATGTGAGCACACAATTCCGGGTGTACGATCCCGCAACAAACAAGATCAAATCAAATATCCGCGATATCGAGTTCCTCGAGAACGAATTCCTTGAACCCAGCGAATTCACCAATGTTCCTTATGCTGAACGACCTTTACAAGTGCCTGAACCTCGCAACTACACTGAATTTGATGAAGAACCCGATGAAGATCTCGAAACTGGAGACATGTTCCATGATACATCAGATTCAGAACCTCCAGAACTTGTCGCCGATATCAACATTCCCATGCCAGCATATGTGCCTGCACCTCAGACTGCTGCTAACATGCCTCGCACTCAACCACAATGGCCAATTCCTCCCCCTCCTCATCCGCTGACGGACTCCTCGGATTCGAATTCTGATTTTCCGCCATCTCCGCGTTCCGCAACAGCGTCTCAGCCCGGATCTAGACCTGTATCTCCTCATGGTTCTCAACTCCAAACATCTGAAGAACCCACCGATCGTCCAGTTCGTACAAAGATACCAACCTGGAGAAAACTCGAAGGCCTAGCTAGCAAATCGCTTGTCGCCCACACTGGCCCAAGTCTGCATTCGACTTCTCCACATTACATCGCATCTTATGCTCCTCCGGAAGAACCTCATATCCTCCAAGAAGCTATGGGCTCCCCATATGCGTCACAATAGACTGCCGCTATCCTCCAAGAGCTCAGCTCCATTGATAGACATGGCACATACACTGTCGTACCCCGTCCTCGTAATTGAAAGATTATTGGATCCAAATTTGCGTTCAAAATCAAGAATGCTGAGATACCACAACCTATTTTCAAGGCCCGTCTCGTTGCCAAAGGCTTTACACAGGTGGCTCATGTCGACTTCGAAGACACCTTTGCCCCAGTAGTTAAAGCGGCCTCAGTCCGTACTCTATTCGCTCATGCAGCTGGGAATCGCCTCCCTATAAATCTCTTCGACGTAGAGACAGCATTCCTTAATGCCAATATTGATCGCCTTATCTATATGGAACAACCACCCGGCTTTGAACAGCCAGATCACCCTCGCAAGGACTACGTCTTACTTGTCAACAAGGGACTGTACGGTCTCAAACAATCCGGCAGCCTCTACGCCAATGACCAGAAGAAAAAGCTCGTGGAACTTGGATTCGCCCCCTCTGAAGCCGATGAATGCGTCTTTCTATCCGCTGATAAAAGGATCATAGTTGCAACGTATGTTGATGATGGACTCGTCTGTGCAGAAACACAAGAAGAGATCGATTGGGTTATCACTGAATTATCTAAACACTATACAGTCCGCAATCTCGGAACCCCTACCAAATTTCTCGGGATGGATATCTCCCGTCCTGATCCTCGAGGTCCCATCACCATATCGCAATCCACATATGCCCGGAAACTCCTCGCTAAATTCGATATGCAAGACTGCAACTCCGTCAAAGCTCCGTGCGATCAACGCGCCAGCTATCTACATCTTCGCACCGAAACTGAATCGCCAGCAGACTCCGCCTTGTACCGCTCCATGACTTCCTCGATTATGCATCTCGCCATCTGGACTCGCCCCGACATCGCTTGGATCACCAACAAGTTATGCCAGTTCAACAAAGACCCCTCTGAACTACATATGGCTGCCATCAAGCACCTGCTCCGCTACATCCAAGGAACCTTGGACTATGCATTTACCTTCTCTCCCTCTGAATACAATTCCCTCTACGGTCTATTCACAGATCATGAAAATTTCGATTTCACTCCGCTCCACGGCTATGCTGATGCATCCAATGCATCTGATCCCGATGATCGATGTTCGACATCCGGCCGCATCTTCTTCTACTTCAACGCTCCCATCGTTTGGGGCTCCTGCAAACAGACCTATGCCGTCGCCCTTTCCACCATGGAAAGTGAATATCTAGCACTCACCGAAGCTGCCAAGGAAGCCATGTTCCTCCGACAACTCCTCTCCTCTATCAACGTTCCACAAGAGCAACCGACACTCATTCTCACCGACTCTGACGCTGCTTTAAAACACGTCAAAAACAATGTCAATCACCCACGCTCAAAGCACATTGACACTCGTCATCATTACATTCGCTTCGCCTACAATGCCGGAGACGTGGACATTCGTCATGTTCCCTCTGCATCCCAAACTGCCGATATATTAACCAAGCCTCTTGGTACGATCAAACACCTCGAGGCCGTCAAGCTTCTACAGCTCCACGATAGCCGCTACACCTAAGCGCAATCTTTTTCTTTTCAACGTTAATTTCATCTCGCGTTCAAAATTGCTATTCTCGCGATCACGTCACATCGGCGAAACACTACGCCATCACCACTTTCTGGATTTCATGCTCAAGTGCCTGGAAACAAGCTACTTTTCGCTCATAGTGGATTTCTTGGATTTCTCGTCGCAAACAAACAAAAAAAAAAACATATATCCGTGTTGGATGGAAACTTTATAGGTCGTAGCCCTAGCTAGCTTTTTAGCATCCCCGTCAGCGAATTGCATTATACGTAAACCTCTAGAGGGCCCCTCTGGCGATGATGCTCAACCCTCTAGAGTTTTGAAGGGTCGTAGAGGGTTATACAGGCATTCGGGAGATATAAATACATTAATAGAGATGTCTGCCTAGCCCACAAATGACATTCCTTACGCAAATACCCCTATTCATCTATCACAGCAGCTTCAACACTTTCAAATAAACCTTCCCCGAAATCCTGTATTATTATTGTATTATTGACGATGTCCATCAAGGAAAGTATCGCCCTTTCCACCTGATCTTCTATCCTTTCTCCCTCTCCATAATTTGATCAAGTTCAAGCCATGCACTTCACGCAAAGTGAGAGCATCCATCTTTGTCGTAGATATTCGCATTAGAGGCTCAAGATGTTCCCGCATTCTGTTTCGAAGATTGGTCTTAATCCGACCGAGATTGGAGAATCCTCGCTCACAATCAACGCTCGTTGCTGGAATGACTGCGATCATTTGACATAAACACACGAAGTCATCATATGGTGAACCTTTTTTCACGTTGATAATATATTGCATAAAATCCATCTCGTTTAGATCCTTCACATAATCATATCGCTCCATAAGAAAGTCTTCGAATTGACTTCTGACGGTCGTAGAAGGAAGAAGCGTATGAAATTGGGTTTCCAGAGTTGTGAACTTCTTGAGAAACTCGGTCGTGAGTTTCCATACTTTGCTATCAGCTGATCAAGGATTAAGGGCATACTGAAAGCAGAATTGCGATCGTGTGCCATTGCCCATTCACGAGGGTCAACAACATCCAAAGCCGCAAGAAAGGCTGTCCTTGGAAATCTGGCAGCAATCTTGGAATCAACAAGGCTCGCAAATTCAACCATGCGCTTCCATGGTCCAAAATAACTTCCTTTTCCTCGGATGTCATGACCTCTCCATGTCAACGTAAATTCCGTCTCCGATTGATCTTGAACAGACTCTGTCTCCATATTATTCTCGCGCTCTCGCTCTTCTCTTGTTCTTCGTGACAAAAGAGAAGCATAGCTGGAAGACACATCACGTTTACGAGTTGATCGATTGATTTCCATCCCGGAACTGACAGGTATTTCCACTGGCCTTTCAGGAGGCTGTAACGCAGCCTCCATTTCCAGAAGACGAGTCATATCATTCCCAAATAACTCCAAGAGAATGGCATCTGCAGTACCATCCCCAATCAACTCCACGGGAAGTAAAGAATCCCTTGGATAATTTGACCTCAGTTTTAGTGATAACGATGTAATCCGACGGCCGACATCTCGAATCCCCA
>VBAU01000186.1:0-1387 GCA_005883855.1 Bacteroidota bacterium | reverse complement strand
ATTTCTTTAATTGCAGCGATGTAGTTTGCTTCAGATCTTCTTTCCCTTGCTTGACCTCGCTAATCATGATATCAATCAACGCAGTTAATGATTTTTCCTGGCGGCTGGTCGTTGCATTCAGAGCCTTCTTTCTTTTGGAAGAGTTCTTATAAAACTTATACACCTCTTTGAGGATTTGTTCGATTTTCTTTATATATTCATCCTGAAATAAGTTTAACACATGGAAATGTATACCTTGTCAGCAATATCTTGTATTGCAAGCTGAAGACGATGGGCCGGACAATGAAACGCAATCAGACATGGACTATACTTTTGATGTAGCCTCACAGCTACACCACCTTTATCACCAAGCATCGTCGAACATCCATCTGCGCCAAATCCAACAAGTTTCTTCAAATCTAATCCAAAGGATTTGAGCGAGATGTGAATCGCCGTCTACAATCAGTGAATCCAAAACCCGAGAGTACTGTAAGATCTTCTGCAACGCCACTGGCAGGCGAGATGAGATCCAAATACTCCACCATTGGCGTTATAGTTCCATCGATTTCATCAAGAAATTTGATATAGAGAATCAATTGTGCAGTGGTTGAATTATCCGTCGTTTCATCCACCATAATGCCGAAATACGGAGATTTCTGAACGCGATGTTTGAGCATATTGCGAAAATAGCGACCAAGTATCTCAATAATTTCCCAAGCGACTCTATCGTCTCGATAACTTGTGGGAGGTTCTTGACCATTTATAATCATCTGAGTTTCGAGATAAGAGCCAAACTTGCGCACGGAGACATCCTCCTTTGCAAGCCACCATCCAGATAATATTCGAGACATGATCCCATCGTCCACAAGCGTATCTCGAAGATTTGAGGGATTCAATTTCTTCTGAGTTTGTTGTCCCAATTTGCGACACTGATTTTGATGCATTTGAGTTTCCTGATGCTGAATAAACAGTCTGGGTTCTAATTTGGGATATTTCCATTTTCTACGTATCAATAATACTCGATCATATGACTGATACGTAGCTTTATTGCAACCAATGAAGCTGCAGCTTGCTTCGAGGGTAATAGTATTATATTGAATCCAGGGATAATCAATTAAATGCTGTCGCAGCCAACCATACTTCTCTCAGCGTGCTGATCGTGGCTGGTTGATGACAATTTCATTATCTGTACTTGGAGATTCAGGAATGTCCTCAGCTGATAAGGTTTTGTCATCCATTCTCGCTCTTTTTGGATCAAGTTCGAAGTCTTCGACGGCCGCACGTTTACTTGAATTGGTAGATCCATTCTCATTCGAAATCATCTATATTAGTATTCAATATTGATATGGAAGTGAAGTGGTTACTTTATGAAAGAATGGGTGAATATTTGAGTGATTTGAGGACATAA
>VBAU01000178.1 GCA_005883855.1 Bacteroidota bacterium | reverse complement strand
ATATTGTAAAAAATGATAGTATATTGAGGTATCAATAAATATTTTTAGCAGAACTAACCTGGAATATCAATAAGTCCACCGATTCTTGTCCAATTCACTTCAAATCCAAAACATAAGTTCTTCTCAATGTATTCTACTATATATATCAAACTCATATCATTCCAGCTATTTTCCATTGCATGAATTGCAGTCTAAATTTTCGTGATGATCAGTCCAGATTAAAATAATCCGCTCAAGATAAGGCAACTCACATCTTCACCTGAACAACACCTTCCAAATGCAGTTAAAATTCCATTCAAAATTATTTCTAGACCTATTTAATGCCCTGAATCTAATGGCATTATCCGTTTGTCCATATCTCTATCCGTTCTCTCACAGTAATTAAAAACGTACTTAGTTTCGCGATTTTTAAATCTCCACCTGCAGACCCCTTCATCTTAGGTCAAAGCCTCCCTCGAGAGGGGGGATACACCTATTTGATGCGCTGAATCTAACGGCGGTGACCATTTTGCCATATCTCCTCTGGTTCCCAAAACGGAAGCAAAAATGTTGCCGATTTCGCGATTCTTTATTCTCCACCTGCATACTCCTTCATCTACAGTCAAAATGTCCTTCGAGATGGTAGTTAGTCCTATTTGACTTGCTGAATTCAACGCCGCCATCCGTTTAACCGTACCTTGTCTGGTTCTTCGTCAATAATCACAAACGTTCCCGATTTCGCAATTTTTAATTCTCTACTTACAGACTCCTTCATCTACAGTCAAAACCTTCCTCGAGAGGGTCAATACACCTATTTGATGCGCTGAATCCAGTGGTACCATCCGTTTTGCCGTATCTCCAGTGGGTCATCCCCTGTAACCAAAAACGTACCCATTTTTCTGCTTTAAAATCCCCTTCCCCGGGCGCCTTTCTCTGCGATTAGAACTCCCTTCCAGAGGGTATTTGGGCATATTCGATGCCCTGAATTCAACGGTGAAATCTATTTCCCCACAGCCCCACTGGTTCATTGAAAATCTCTCCAAATTTGTCAATTTTGGCGTTTTTTTAACCCAATGACGTAGGGCCTCAAACTGCAGTATGCACGCCATTCCGGGCCGCATTTAAGCTTATTTGATGCAGCCAATCAAAATACTGGAGTTCACTTTCCAGTATGATCGCTGGCTATTGAGGAATCGCTGATAACGTCTTCGATTTCGCTGACGAAGAGCCCCCAACTGCCATTAGATCGTCGTTCGGGAGCGTAGATAAACCTATTTGACACGCTGAATCCAACGCCATCATCCATATTGCCATATTGCCCTTGGTTGTGGAGATACAATCAAAATCGGCTCCGATTTCGCTGTTTTTTAAAATCCAGCGATGAAGAACCCCAAACTACAATTAGAACGTCTTCCAAGAATGAGGATAGACCTATTTGATGCGCTGAATCCAATGGTAGCATCCATTTCCCTGTATCTCCACTGGTTCCCAAAGCGGAAGCAAAAATGTCCCCGATTTGGCGTTTTTTTAACCTCCTGACGCAGGGGCTTCAACCACGAGTAGGACGTTGTTCCATGGCGGCATTTAAGCTTATTTTGCGCGGCGAATCAAATGCCGGAATCCGTTTTCCATTACGATCGCTGGTTATTGAGGAATCCCCGATAACGTCGCCGATTTTGCCAATTACGCCTTTTTTTCAACCACTGACGAAGAGCCCCCAGCTACCATTAGATCATCTTTCAGGAGCGTAGATGGACCTATCTGATGCGCTGAATCCAATGCGGCCGTCCGTTTTACCATAGCACTCATGATTGTGGAGATATAAATTGAAACGTGACCAATTTCGCTGGTTTTTTAATCCAGTGATGACAGGCCCCCAACTACAGTTAGAACGTCTTCCAAGTATGTAATTAGACCTATTTGATGCGCTGAATCCAATTCTGCCGTCCATTTTACCATAGCGGCTCTGGTTGTGGAGATAAAATCAAAATCGGCCTTAATTTCGCTGGTTTTTAATCCAGTGATGACAGGCCCCCAACTACAGTTAGAACGTTTTCCAAGTATGTAGTTAGACCTATTGATGCGCTGAATCCAACGCTGCCCTCTGGTTTGCCATAGCGGCTCTGGTTGTGGAGATATAGTGGAAATTGGCCTCGATTTCGCTGTTTTATAAAGTCCAGTGATGAAGGCCCCAAAACTACAATTAGTACGCCTTCCAAGGATGTGGATAGACCTATTTGATGCGCTGAATCGAATGCTGCCATCCGTTTTGCCATGCCGCCCCTGGTTCTGGATATACAATCAAAATCGGCCTCGATTTCGCTGTTTTTTAAAATCCAGTGATGAAGAACCCCCAACTACAATTAGAACGCCTTCCAAGGACGTGGATAGACCTATTTGACGCGCTGAATCCAATGCCGTCATCCATTTTGCCATTTTGCCCCTGGTTGTGGAGATACAATCAAAATCGGCCTCAATTTCGCTGTTTTTTAAAGTCCAGCGATGAAGAACCCCCAACTACAATTAAAACGCCTTCCAAGCACGTGGATAGACCTATTTGATGTGCTGAATCCAATGCCGTCATCCGGTTTGCCATAGCGCCCCTGGTTGTGGAGATATAAATGGAAACGTGACCAATTTCGCTGTTTTTTTAAAGTCCAGCGATGAAGAACCCCCAACTACAATTAGAACGTCTTCCAAGCACGTGGATAGACCTATTTGATGTGCTGAATCCAACGCCGTCATCCGGTTTGCCATAGCGCCCTTGGTTGTGGAGATATAAATGGAAACGTGACCAATTTCGCTGGATTTTAATCTAGTGATGACAGCCCGCCAACTACAGTTAGAACATCTTCCAAGCACGTGGATAAACCTATTTGATGCGCTGAATCCAACGCTGCCATCCGTTTTGCCATAGCGGCTCTGGTTGTGGAGATATTGTGGAAATCGGCCCAGTGATGAAGACCCCAAAACTACAATTAGTACACCTTCCAAGCACGTGGATAGACCTATTTGATGCGCTGAACCCAGCGCTGTCATCCGTTTTGCCATAGCGCGCTTAGGTGTGGAGATATAAATGGAAACATGGTTGATTTCGCTGTTTTTTAAAATCCAGCGATAATTGGGGCTCTTTCTGGTCCGGAGACAGCGGCTGTATTTAACCCCCAGCGGCTTGCCCAGTCCTAACTACGTTGTCGTCGTCATCATGCGATCATGATGATGTCTTCTCAACTACGTCATACAACGGCGCTGGTTGTAATAGAAGTCGCGATCATGATGACGTCTTCTCAACTACGTCATCTGGTTGTAATCGTCTACAAATGGAAACGGAGTGATAACGAATCAGAGGAAAGGAGGGGCCAGTTCAAAGTCCCGGGAAAGTTTGCGCCTTATGTGTCATACCATCGTCCAGGACGAGAACGCGCGCGAATGAGAAGCGGAGAAAGAAGGGTCGGAGCGAACAGGAGGCCAGAGCGAGCGCCGCCGTGTCGGGGGCTTTGCGCCATAGGTGTCTTGTATTTCGTTAGTATACCAGGGGACCTGCGGCCCCCCGGACCCCCCCGCCTTGGTCTAATAGGCGCGCAAGGAAATGCTCATGCCTTACTCAAATCATTCATTTTGTGACGTAGAATTACAAAGTCTCATGATACTCCTAAAACTCGTCCATTTCGCTAGTTATGGATTATCTATAAGTCTATTTAGACGAGCTATCTCCGCACGCACCGCTTGCATTCCCTTTGCTTGATTGATCTTTTCCAAGCGTTCCCATGGAAAACTCATATGAAAGGCTAGACCCGAGAATGACTTCACGCGTGAACAGCCAACATATGTGATACCAAAAGCAAATTCCCTGCTTCCAATTCCGACAACCACCGGGTTCAATGTTAAGCCTTGAGATTTATGGATAGTAATCGCCCATCCGAGAACCAATGGGATTTGCTGACGATTCCCGGTCTTTCCAGAACGCGCGTCAAACTGAACAGTTTCGGAGACGATTGCGACAACTTTAGGGTGTTCCAGGATCATTGCAGGGCCACAGTAGTCATCAAATTCGACAAGCACACAAGTTGGTTGACTGGGCGGCTTGATATTGTCTCCAAAGACTATTCCTCGGAGAGTGCCTAGAGCCCCATTGTAAAGACCTTTCGATTGCCAAATGTTTTTTATTAACATTACCTAGCATTAGAACGTAAAAATGCGGAAGGTTTACCCGACAACCCACGCTAAGGTATAACGCGTGTTCCAGGTTATTGCAATAATCGGAGTCAACTTTGGCTCCCTCCTCTTTTGAAATTCCTTGATATAACGCCTCGATCTTTGCAACGGGGGTGCCCGCTTGCTCCATCATTTGAGTATTTTTGTCATCGACTTCTTTATTTGTCGAAAAAAGAAAAATAGCACTCTCAAAAATACTGCGTTCGGGTGGAGATAGTCGGGCAAGCACACGAGTTTGTAAAAACTCCCAATCTTCCTTTTGCACCTCCCCAGTCCGAAGATTCGAAAGAACAATTTGA
>VBAU01000594.1:1764-3566 GCA_005883855.1 Bacteroidota bacterium | reverse complement strand
TCAGATGGCCCGATGACTTGGGAAATCGTTGGAGGAAGATTCGTTCTCGTTCCAACAGTTCCGACTGGTCTTTGGGTTCGAGAGGGTTTTCAAACACTTTACAGAGTTTGAAATAGTCCTTCATGACGAGTTCACCTCGGATTTTGGACTTCTGGTCACGCCGAATCATAAAAAGGGAGAGGACCTCAGCGATTTTCTTACGTCGATTATCCTGGTCCTCTTTGTGTTTCTCGTATGATTTGTGGCTATGCGGGATCCAACCATGAACAAGTGCTTGAAGGCCGGCGTCCGTACAATCGGGGCTCCATGACTTCCGTATCGATTCCCGAGCGACTGCTTTCGTCATTGCGACGAAATCATAGCTGATTTTGGTCACGAACGGGGTACCGGTGATAAGAAACATGGAATTAGTGCGATGTTGGAGTTTCGCCCAGTTTTGTAAGGTTAGCGAGACTTCGTTTGTCGTAGCATTGTGTTAGCCATGGAGGTAATCACGGCAAAGACAGTATGCCAAAGCACATTGTTTACCCAACAACTGCATCGAGTTTGGAGCATGTGAGCCGTGATTAACACAACATCATATCCGCACACACCGTCTTGGAATTTTGGAGGACCTCTCATTGTCGCATCCCAGATAGTCAGACCTTTACCGGTTACCCAGCATTCTTCGTCTGAGTCATCGTCGTCATCATCTTCCTCGGCGTCACTAACTAGCTCCCCCAATTCCCTTGCGTCCGCCTTCCTTTTATTTTCGAACGCTCGTTCGCGTTTTTCATTGACTCTCGCTTGAGTGATAAAATCATTGTTGAGAGTGTTCAGCCATGCAGGTAGGAGAGGAGCGTTGTAAACCACAAGAAGACAAAGGTTGCGTGATTGGTGTTTGGACGGACCTGGAATCGGATGCTGGTTAGCGACCTGCTCTTTTAACCACAATAAAAACGAAACAGCTTGAAAAGTCTATATGCAAGGTCAGTACATTCATAAATCGATATGATTACCTTCCCACATCCAACTTTATCCCCAAGTATAGCGCCACCTTTCTGGTGTCGATCGGCCATCCAACGAAATCCAATGATTTGTGCCGGGAACAGTTTTCTCTTCAGATAAGGGTGCCAAGGATTGGGTTCGTCAAGAAAATGGATGTACTCCTCGACCTTCTCGAATGCGGAACCATATTCAATATCCTCATTCGGATCTCCCTCCGGTTGAGGCTCAGTCGGTTCATCATCGTCGCTTATGAATATAATGTGTTCATCATCGATGCCAATTGGTGAGTCATTGCTATTCCTGATGGCTTGTTCATCAGATGAGAGGGAGTCCAGCCCTTCCATCTCCAGCAAACTAGACTGCATATTCGATTTTAGCAAGTTATTCGGTTGTAGTGTTGGAGATGGAGGAAGAAAGGTAGGATCAATTGATGAGGATTTTGGAGTTGCGGGGTTTTTTTCGACGTTGAAGTTTAGTTTCTTGAAGTGAATGTTAACGAATACAAAAGATTAGGAATACATTAACGTCCATTCCATGGCATCGAAAACAAACCAATTCTCCACCGCAATCACTGCAAGTCACAATCGCGGAGCGTTTCCTCGGGCCTTTCGCGGCTTGACGACGTTTATCGTTCCATTTCTTGGTGAACCAGGAGTCAAAAAGGCGTACAAGCCATTTACGTTCGTTGTGCTGCTCAATTCGATCACTGGACTTGAGATTATGGAATCTCTTTCCAAAAGATGCATTATTTTTGATACAATATTCGACAGCTTCCTTGCAGATTTGATGGAGGTTGTCGAGAACGAGCTCGTCCC
>VBAU01000594.1:546-1743 GCA_005883855.1 Bacteroidota bacterium | reverse complement strand
GTCATGGTCATCTCAGAATTAGCATGAAAACTTGGGTGTAAAACTTGGGCATCAAGAAAATTCCAGTCATTCATTGTCATTCCGAATTCCTCCAAAATCTGATCGACTTTCCAATCTTGAAACTTGGTAGTATGACACGAGGGCCATGGCAATTTGTCTGGTTTTGGGGTTTTCGGAGTTGCTGGAGTACGGTTTCGGTTCGAAGGCGAGGGAGTCATAGGAACGGCAGCAGTAGAAGGGTCTTTGGAAGGGGGAATTTGTGCAGAAGACATCGTGATAACAAAACAAAGAAGAATCAACGTAGGGGGAAGGCGTAATTAAAAAAAAAAGGTCGGGTGACATTGTTGCAATTGTCCAATTTCCAATGCATGCCAACAAACTGAAAAATATATATGAGGATGCGGTATAAACCCGTGAACTAACATAAGCTTTCAGGCTTTAGTGAAATAAAGTTTCATCGAAATCAAATCAGGGGTAAATAAAATTCGATCAGAACCACGGACCACGCTTCACAGGCATGTACAACGCTTCACAAGCATGGACCACGCTTCACAAGCATACAGCACGCCATTCGGAAGCATGGGCCACGCTTTTACAAGCATGGAAACCGCCATTCCGAAGCGTTGACGACGCTTCATAAATATGGACCGTCCACGTAAGCGCTAGTCAATCTTTCAAATAAGTCATTTAAATATATAGAAACAGTGATGGAGACGTATTATAGTTAAGGTACATACATCATAAATTCTTTTTTGTCACTGTAGATTGATTATTAAAATCATATGTACAAAGCTTCTGTTTCCTTGGCTTTCTGAACTTGCCATTTTAATTCCATTTCTAACTCGTCGGGAAGTTTGGACTTCAACTCGTCGTCGCTAAAAGGACGAAGAATGGATAGACGGTTAAGAGTTTGGGCGTGAGATAGTTGAACATATGGTGACGAAGTTGGAGAACGGCCGCTTGGTTTCTTAAGATCGACGACGACATATCTGAACGTTTGACTTTGGCACTTGTAATCCGTGATAGCGTAGGCGAGAGTGACAGGAAACTGAGTGAAAGTAACTTTCTTCCCGCGACCGGCATTGTATGTTGATAGTTCAGGTTCGATACCAATAACAGAAGGAGGGAGTCCAGGAAGAGCCACGTCAATGCCAACATCGTGTTTCAATTTGACCAACATGTAAGCGGGAGAAGTCG
>VBAU01000594.1:0-484 GCA_005883855.1 Bacteroidota bacterium | reverse complement strand
TTTGTCCGCCAAACCGTAAAATTCCACCACGGATCCATTCACAAGGCCTATATATTAGAACTCCAGCTTTCAATACAAGATAGTAAGAATTCGAGATACCCAAAGAAATGTCGATGTTCTTAGTTATAAGCAAAGGTGCACCAAGTATGACCGATAATATCCCATCACCTTTCAGACTGTTGGTACCTCCTTTGAGACTGTATACTTCTGACAGTGACAGTTTACTCCGCTCCTTCATGGTAGCAAGACAATGAGTGATGGGAACCCCAGACGCTTGAGACGCTCCATGCAATTTGTCCATATTTAGAACGTTGCGCAATTTATGACGACGAACAACTATAGGAATTGCCGTAGTAGTATCCAAGGGTGCGCCGACTCGACTATTAAGCATATCAATATCTGCCTGTGTCGGTTTATGTATTCGAATTCGTTGAAGTGCTGCTGCAAAATGTGGATCCTCTGATTGACGCATTTGCTCCGTGAG
>VBAU01000177.1 GCA_005883855.1 Bacteroidota bacterium | reverse complement strand
AGAAGACTAATGCTTTTGAAAAACCTATTTCCGTACAAAGTCCGAGCAGAGCGAAAAAGTAGAAATGCTTAATTACTGAAGGTGATCAAGGTTTATCGCTCGGCCTCCCTCTCCATACGGAGACGGAGCAAGTGTGACACCGAAGAGGAGGGTTCATGGCAAAGAGAATGGTCATATTGGGAGGAGGAGAAAGCGGGGTGGGTGCCGCGCTGCTCGCAACGCAACAGGGATATGGCGTGTTTCTCACCGACGAAAGCTCTTTGAAAGAAGTTTATCGCAACGAATTGCACACTGCGGGGATAGCATTTGAAGAAGGACAGCATACGGAAGAGAGAATTCTCGATGCTGACGAAGTGATGAAGAGCCCTGGAATTTCTGAAAAAAACGAGCTGGTAAAAAAAATTCGCTCAAAAGGCATTGATATCATCAGCGAAATAGAATTGGCTTATCGCTTCAAAGGCAATAGCAGGGTGATCGCTGTTACAGGCAGTAATGGAAAAACGACCACGACAGCATTAACGTATCACATCTGCCAGGTAGCTGGGTTGGATTGTGCTATGGTCGGAAACATCGGTTATTCGTTTGCAAAACAAGTTGCCATAAACCCCAAGCCCTTGTACGTAGCAGAGGTCAGCAGTTTTCAGTTAGACGATATTAAGTCGTTCAAGCCGGATGTGGCAATTCTTACTAACATCACTGAAGACCATCTTGATCGCTATGAATACAATTTTGAAAACTATATCCGCAGCAAATTTCGGATTAGCATGAACCAAACCGGAGATGATTATTTCATCTACAATGCGGACGACGAAGTAACAATGAAGTATATCAACCAATTTGACATAAAATCAAACAAACTGCCAGTCACTATGAGAAATGAAGTACCAAATGGAGCATTTATAAAAGACGGCGATATGTATGTGAGAACAGGAAATGATTTTGTTGCGATGAGTGTTTTTGATTTTGCCCTGAAAGGCAAACACAACCAATACAACACCATGGCCGCCTGTCTTGCCGCCGTAACCATGGAAATACGAAAAGAAAGAATTCGCGATGCGGTTCAGACTTTTCAGAGCCTTGAACATCGCATGGAATATGTGGCGACCGTTCGCGGAGTAGAGTTTATCAACGACAGCAAGGCCACCAACGTAAACAGCACCTGGTATGCGCTTGAGAGCATGCAGAAGCCGACCATTCTGATCCTCGGAGGTGTTGACAAGGGAAATGATTATTCTTTCATCAAAGAATTGGTTAAAGAAAGGGTGAAGGCCATCATTTGCCTCGGCGTTGATAATAGAAAAATTCATGAAGCATTTGGAAACATTGTAAGCCCTATTGTAAACACGGGCAGCGCCAAAGAGGCCGTGCATGCTGCCTTTCATTTTGCATCGAAAGGTGATGTGGTGCTGCTTAGTCCTGCATGCGCAAGTTTTGACTTGTTTAAGAATTATGAAGACAGGGGAAACCAGTTCAAGCACGCCGTGAAGGAGCTGTGAGGTCGCGCATAGTCAATAGTGAGTGTTGAGTGTGATGATGTACCAAGCCTGGAATTTCTATTAAGCTTGCGTTGTGTCACTCACTTGTACGTTCAGTTCTTTATTCAACATGGCTCCGAATGAGCGAAATATTATTAATGCCGGATGAAATCCGGCGAAACAACTCCGAACGAGTTGAAGCAATACAAAATGAGTTATTCGCAGGAAATAGAAAATTTTCAAAAGCCCTCCTTTAGAGGATGGGCGCATCATTTGGCTCACCGAACGAAAGGTGATAAAGTTATTTGGGCGTTGGTGGTGCTGCTAGCATTGGCATCCATGTTGGTCGTATACAGTGCTACGGGATCACTCGCGTACAAAAACTACAAGGGCAACACGGAGATCTATCTTTTTAAACAGGTCGCGTTTATCATACTGGGCATTGGTATTATCTATTTTGCTCACCGGGTCAATTATGTAATTTATTCGAAAATCGCGCAACTTTTATTCATCCTTTCTATTCCACTTTTGATTTACACTTTGTTTTTTGGTTTGAGCATGAATGAAGGCAGTCGCTGGATACGCCTGCCGATCATCGGCCTGAATATGCAGTCGTCGGAATTGGCAAAACTCGCTCTGTTTATGTATCTGGCAAGATTGATCGGCAAGAAGCAGGACGTGATTAAGGATTTCAAAAAAGGTTATCTACCGCTGATCATCCCGGTCGGGATTATTTGCCTGCTAATAGCTCCTGCTAATTTGTCGACCGCTCTGCTGTTGGGTGCAAGTTGCATGCTCTTACTCTTTATTGGCAGAGCCAGCACCAAACATTTATTGATGACCGTCGGGCTCGTGTGCATACCTGTGTTGTTTTTGATCATTGCCGCTGTCATTAGTCACAAGTCAGGTGATGACTCGTCAGAAACCAAAAAAGAGAATACATCAAAGCTCACTGCAAGGGTCAGTACTTGGATCAACCGGGTTGAACATTTCATTTATGGAGGAAAAGATGCTGACGACGAAGATGCCTACCAGATCAACCAGGCGAAGATCGCCATTGCAAAAGGCGGGTTCATGGGCGTGGGTCCCGGAAATAGTACACAAAGAAATTTTTTGCCACAGGCTTATAATGATTTCATTTATCCTATCATCATCGAGGAGTATGGATTGGTGGGCGGAACATTTATCGTTTTTATTTACCTGGTTTTTCTTTTCCGAAGCATAAAAATTTTCAGGCGATGTCCTTACGCGTTTGGAGCATTCCTGGCGTTGGGGCTAAGTTTTACATTGGTGATACAGGCGATAGCAAACATGGCGGTAAGCGTAAATCTTTTCCCGGTAACCGGTGTTACGCTCCCGTTGGTAAGCATGGGTGGCAGTAGTTTTCTGTTCACGTGTCTTTCGATTGGAATCATTTTGAGTGTTGCGAGGAACGTGGAGCAATTGGAAGGAAAGAAAGAAGAAATGCTCAATGCTCAATGAACAATCCCGATAACTATCGGGATCAATTTTCATTGAGGAACCCACCTGGAATTGAGCATTGACATTGAACATTGAATATTTAACAAGTGAGTAAGCGCATAATAATAGCCGGGGGTGGTACAGGTGGGCATATTTTTCCGGCAATAGCAATTGCCAATGCGTTGAAAAGAATTGACACATCGATTGAGATATTGTTTGTCGGTGCAAAGGGAAAGATGGAAATGGAAAAAGTACCACAGGCCGGATACAAGATTGAGGGATTGGACATAGCAGGATTCAACCGAAGCTCTTTGATAAAAAATATTTCCTTGCCATTTAAATTGGTAAAGAGTTTTCTCCAGGTTCGAACGATTGTGAAAAACTTCCACCCCGATGCGATCATCGGGGTCGGGGGTTATTCTAGCTTTCCCGTGTTGCGATTTGGACAAGCAAAGAAAATTCCCACTTTCATCCATGAATCAAATTCTTTTGCTGGCAAGTCAAACATGTTGCTGGGTAAGAAAGCAACAAAAGTTTTCGTGGCCAGCGATGGGATGGAAAAATTTTTCCCGAAAGAAAAAATTGTTGTCACCGGAAATCCTGTCAGGGCTAATATCTCCCAGTCGGTAGTTACAAGAACCCAGGGCATCAAATTTTTTTCGCTGAATGAAAACAAGAAAACAGTTTTCGCTGTAGGCGGCAGTCTTGGTGCAAAATCGATCAATGAAGCCATCAGTAAACACCTGGATGAACTGTTGGATGTGGGTCTGCAATTGATTTGGCAAACGGGTAAACTTTTTGCAGAACCGGCAAGAAAGGGAGTAAGGGGAAAATCGTCTGTTTGGGTAGGCGATTTTATCAACCAAATGGATTGTGCTTATGCTGCTGCGGATATAGTTATCTCGAGGGCAGGTGCAATGGCCATCGCTGAATTGTGTGTCGCAAAAAAACCAGTGTTATTTGTTCCTTATCCTTATGCTGCCGAAGACCATCAAACTGTAAATGCAAAGAACCTCGTGAGTAAGAATGCAGCGCTAATGGTCAGAGATGATGAGGCCCTGGATAAGATTGTGCCTATGATAATTGACCTGGCAAGAGATGAAAATAAACAAAATGAATTGAAACAAAATATTGGGCGGCTGGCCATTGCCGATGCTGATAAGAGAATTGCCGAAGAAGTTTTGAAATTGATTCAATGATTGGTCCAACAAATACTGTCCTTATGAATCCCCCTTCGGGGGGTCCGGATGAAGACTGAAAACAAAATTCGAATTATTGAACGCGATTTGGAATGAATGATGAGATCGACAAAATCAAGGTTGCTTATTTCGTAGGGATTGGTGGAATTGGTATGAGTGCAATAGCCAGGTTTTTTAATTCAAGAGGGGTCAAGGTCAGCGGTTATGACAGGACAGAGACGACATTGACAAAGCAATTAGAAGCAGAAGGGATATCGATACATTATGAGCCGGGCGTAGAGTTAATACCGAAAGACGCAGATTTGGTT
>VBAU01000176.1:4589-9869 GCA_005883855.1 Bacteroidota bacterium | reverse complement strand
GGAACGTCACGTTCTCCACTAGTGAAGCCACGATCACAATTCAGGACAATGATCCCAGCCGCGCATCAACAGGATTGCAAACAGATTTGACATGGGATGCAGGTAGTTTGGTCGATTTGGATTTGGCTGCAGCCAATAATGTTGTGATAGATACTGTTCAGGGCTTCGTTAAAAGTTTCAATCTTGTTGATTCAAGTCTAAATGCCACAGGATTTGAATCCGTCTTAATTAAAAATAGTAATCCCGACGGCCAGTACTACCTTATTGTGGGCTACCAGGCAGGCACAAGAGCGGTGAACTTCACGTTGACCTCAAACGGTCCTAACGTGTCTAATGCATCGTTCCCTGATGTGTTTGCGGCTTCCGAAGTGGGGCAGGCGTTCTTCTATGGCCCGATCAATAAACTTGGATCTACGTACAGCAGGCAATCTGGCGCAATTTTCAACTTGTCACAGATGAAGCATTATGTTTATCGAGGCAAGGTAAAGTGACAGACAGTCCGTGCTCAAGTAATTGTTTGTAGAGAACGGGTTAAAGACATGCTGCAAAGACGCAAAGTCGTGATCTCCAACTTTGGTTCTTTGCGTCTTGGCGCCTTCGTGGCACGATAAGTTTTTAGAGAAACTATCGCTTTCATTTGAGTTGACGACTTTTTCCTTAGGCGGAATTTCGGCCGGCGTTAATAATTCCAAACGAACAACGCATGGCCAGCTTACCAAAGCTATTTTTCAGCGGTGATTGAGGGTTTCCTTTTTCAATTTCTCTCACTTTCATTATTGCATATTGCTGTATTGTAGCCAACGGCAACACGATACGTTCTCGCATCTGGATGGAAAGCGACTCTACAGGGTAATCGGCCATTAATTCATTTTTTCCGGATACTAAAAAAATATAACGCTGGGTGAGTTCATATTCCTCGTAGATTTTTTCCCATATCTCGCCGTACTGAGGATGAGATGCTAGATAAAAGGTCAATGGGAAAAAACATTTCTTCATTGCCATTTCACAATTGTCGATAAGCGTTTTAAAGTAAAGCGATTGAGCGTAGAATTTTTTTATTTCATTAAGCCTGCCGAGATCGTGCGCCTTTTTCAACGCTTTTCCCAAGCCGTAATAACCTGTAACATTTTGCTTGACCTGGCTCCACGAGCCAACAAAAGGAATTGCCCGCAGGTCTTTCAAAGTTAACCTTGATAAGCTGCCTCTTTTCGATGGCCTCGATCCGATATTCGTATCGGAGTAAAATTGTAATGGGCTCACGTAGCTCAGGTAATCGAGAAAATATGGATGGTTCTTTAATTCGTTATATGCCTCAAGACTTTCTTCAGCAAGTAACTGAATCAAATCATGTTCGTCTTGTTGAATGGTGACTCTTCTGTCGTGAAACAGATCATTGCTGATTCCCGCGTTTATCAATTGCTCCATGTTGAATTGCGCCGCATCAATAGTACCAAAGCTTGAACTTACTGTTTGTCCCTGTATTGTCAATTGGATTTCGTTATTGGCAATATTATTTCCGAGTGACGCATAGAATTTATGCGTCTTTCCACCGCCGCGTGCAGGAGGACCACCACGCCCGTCAAAAAATACCACCTCGATACCATATTCCTTCGAAACTCTTGTGAGGTCTTCTTTTGCTTTATAAATACTCCAGTTTGCCATCAGGTAACCACCGTCCTTCGTACCGTCGGAAAAGCCAAGCATAATTGTTTGCCTCTTTCGTCTTCGGTTGAGGTGACACGAGTACGTTTCGTTGTCGTAAAGCTGTTTCATAATACCGCTCGCTCTTTCCAGGTCGACTATCGTTTCGAATAACGGAACAATATCAATATTGATCTCACCTGCTCTCCAACCACTCAGTTTTAGTAATGCGAGCACCTCCATCACGTTCAATGCAGAATTACATTGGCTAATGATGTACCGGTTGCAACCTTGCTCTCCATTGTAACTCTGAATGGATTTAATGGCCCGCATTGTTTCAATGGTATCCTTCTCGAGCTCATTTTCAAAATCGTCAATTGGAATTTCCGATTGAACATTAGAAATCACTTTCACTTTTTCTTCATCGCTTATTGATGAATAATTGGGGGGAAGCAGGGAAGCCTTAGCACTCAGCGACGCCAGTACTTGCGTGTGCACGGAACTTTCCTGGCGAATATCCAGCGAGGCAAAGTACAAGCCGAAGACCTCCACCTTATTGATAAGGTTTCGGACGAGGTTAATGAAAAGACCATTGTGCTGGCGGACAAGCACATTGCAAATGTCATTCAGCGTTTGAAGAATTTCGTCTTTAGTTATGGCCGTGCGATTGCCAGGAATAAAAATATTGTTGTACAATTTTTTTTCAAGTTCTGTGAGCGCTACATCTACTCCTTCAAACGTAAGCCGTCTTTTTAGTTTTCGTACGTCCAGGTAATAGCATTTGATAATACTGCTGCGCAGATCATCGGCCACTTGCAACGTCGTCTCGGTAGTGACAAAAGGATTTCCATCCCTGTCGCCACCGGGCCAAAAACCCATATGGAGAACAGGATTGGAAGGATCCATTTCATCGGTGAATTGATGCTTCAAAAAGTTTATGATTCTTCCCCCAGCAGCGTAAAAAACATTTTCAAGATACCAGATCAAACTTACCGCCTCATCATAAGGGGTTGGTTTTTGCTTTTTGAAAAACGCCGTCTTACCGAGTTGCTGCAGGTACATGTTGATCTGGTCAGTATTATTTTCGGCTAAAGCTTTTGAAAGATCATGGATGATACCAAGTACCGTTCCCGGGTAGAATTGCGTCGGATGCGCGGTAAGCACTAGCCTGATCGAGAAATCTTTCAATTTATTTGCCAGCTCGCGCTGCTTTTGAGATTGCCGCACATTTGTTTCCAGCTGTTTCAATGTTCCCGCGCCATTCATGTCGTTCACATACCGGTATGCGGCATCCTCGAGCGCATCAAACAAAACTACCTGTCGCTCGGAATACTGGACAAACCTGAACAGCAGGTCTAGTTTATCTTTCTCATCTGAATAAGACGTATGCTTGCTAAAAAATTCATCGATGATCTCGATAGGATTTCTCTTCCTTTTATATCCGTCCTCGCAGTTGGTTAACAACAAGGACAGAAGTATCCCTGTCTTTTCAATTCGATGAAATGGAAGAGAAGTAAAAAGACTATTGTACAACTGGAATTTGAGCCCAACCAGGTTTTTAAATTGTTGCAAAGCCGCGGACGACTGATGATCCATACACTTGTTAGTTTAGAAGATGGTGGTGGCAAGCAACATGAAATGGAAAATTACTCATATTTTCTTTTGAAATTGTTTGTTTTTCAGCATTTGGGATTTATCTTGGGTCATCGATTCATGAAATACAATTCAGCCCATATCGAATCATTCACGATCACCGTTACTTCCACAACTACAACCCCGCAATCTGCAGGAATATAATATCATATCACAACAGGCTTTTCCGAACTGGAAAATGAATAAAAAAGAAAACTCTTTATTTATTCTTCAAAAGTTTACAACGTAAATTATTTGTAACATAATTTTTTCTACATTCAATTCTCCGCTTTGGAGACAGGAGTCTATATGAAAGTATTAAAATTCGGAGGGACATCGGTAGCGACTGCCGAAAATATTGATAAGGTAACGGGTATCATAAAAGAAAGGTTAGACGATGAAGGGCTTATCGTTGTCATTTCAGCATTGGGTGGAACAACAGATGCGTTGTTGGAATGCGGAAAATTGGCGTCTACGGGAAACGAAGAATACAAGCAAAGGCTACAGGAAATAGAACAGCGGCACATCTCAACCGTGAAGGACCTGATCCCTGTGCAACACCAGAGCGCAGTGCTTAGCCTTGTAAAGAAAATGTGCAATGAGATCGAGGACCTTTGTAACGGTATCTTTTTATTAAACGAACTTTCCCCGAGAACCATCGACAAATTATTAAGCTACGGCGAATCCTTTGTGGCAAAAGGGATCTCAGCCAAATGGATCGATTGCCAGCAACTCATTAAAACAAACTCTGATTTTGGCAACGCGGCTGTCAATTTTTCGTCAACGAACGAGAATATTCACGAGCTGATTAAACAATCGGGTGAAAAACTCTTTATCGCCCCTGGTTTTATTGCCTCTGACGCGCGAAATATTACAACCACGCTTGGCCGTGGCGGCTCCGATTACACAGCTGCGATTTTCGCGGCAGCAGTCAATGCCTCTTCATTGGAAATTTGGACCGATGTCAGCGGTATGATGACGGCCGATCCGAGGTGGGTCGCCAATGCAAGAATCATTTCTTCCATTTCTTACCAGGAAGCCATGGAACTTTCGCATTTTGGCGCTAAGGTTATCTACCCGCCAACCATACAACCCGTCTTAAGTAAAAACATTCCCGTTTGGATCAAGAACACGTTCGCCAAGGACGAACATGGCACAGTCATTAAAAATGACGCAGAAAGTGATGGCGGTATTATTCGCGGAATTTCCAGCATCAACAACATCGCCTTACTCAGCCTGGAGGGCAGCGGCATGGTAGGAGTACCCGGATTCTCAAAACGATTATTTGAGGCGTTGTCTGGCTCCTCCATCAACATCATCCTTATCACACAGGGATCTTCGGAACACTCCATTTGTGTGGGTGTGGATGCTGTGAATGCAGCCAAGGCAAAGAAGGCGATCGACTTTGCATTTGCCGGTGAGATAGCGATGCTGAAGGTGGAACCACTGATCGTTGAAAAGGATCTTTCGATAGTGGCTTTAGTAGGGGATCACATGAAAAGCCATCCGGGCATCAGCGGAAAAATGTTTGGTACGTTAGGAAAAAATGGTGTCAATGTGCGCGCCATCGCGCAGGGTTCGTCCGAAAGGAATATTTCCGCGGTGATCAGCACGGGTGACGTTAGGAAAGCCATCAATGTTTTGCATGAAGAATTTTTTGAAACAAGCTATAAGCAGATCAACATTTTCATCGCAGGAGCAGGAAACGTCGGCAGTAAATTACTAAGACAGCTGCACCAGCAACAGAAATTTTTACGCGATCATTTGCGGCTACAGCTTCGGGTGGTTGGAATTGCCAATAGCAAAAAAACGGTGACAAAAACGGAAGGGATTGATCTTTCCTCCTGGGAAGAAGCATTGAACGGCGGCGAGTCTTCAGACATTAACTTGTTTGCCGATTCCATTGTCAAAAAAAATCTCCGCAATTCGGTATTCGTTGATGTGACAGCGAGCGATAAAGTAGCCGAGGTGTATGAGGGCCTGCTTCAAAAGGCGGTGGCGGTGGTG
>VBAU01000176.1:0-4578 GCA_005883855.1 Bacteroidota bacterium | reverse complement strand
CTTGCAATAAGATTGCCTGTTCTTCTTCGTACGCGCATTATAGGAAATTAAAAGAGCTTTCGAACGAGTTTAGCACGGGTTTTTTGTTCGAAACCAATGTGGGAGCGGGATTGCCGATTATCGGAACATTGACCGACCTCTTACGCAGTGGCGATAAAGTGCAAAGTATTGAGGCAGTTTTGAGCGGAACTTTGAATTTTGTGTTCAATAACTATGACGGCAAAAGATTATTTGCCGATGTCGTGAAACAGGCGCAGGATGAGGGATACACTGAACCCGACCCGAGGCTTGATCTGAGTGGAAAGGATGTTATGAGGAAGATCATGATCCTTGCAAGAGAGGCTGGGGAAAAAATGGAAATGGAGGATATTGCAAACAATTCTTTTATGCCGGCTTCATGTATGGAAGGAAGTGTCGAAAATTTCTATGCGGAAATGAGGAAGCATGAAGATCATTTCAAAAAAATTTATGACCGGGCTGAGAAGGAAAATAGTAAGCTCAAATTTGTCGCGTCTTACAGGTCTTCAGAAAACGGGGGAAAGGCCTCAGTGGGACTGCAGCACATATCACCCGGGCAGGATCTTTATCACTTGTATGGAAAAGACAACGTGGTGCTGTTTTACACGGACAGATATAAAGAACAACCTCTCGTCGTAAAGGGAGCGGGCGCCGGAGCCGACGTAACAGCTTCGGGTGTATTTGCAGATATAATGAGAGCGGCAAGAGTGTAGCGCCCATCTCCTAAAAGGGAATTTCAAAAACCACTGATGATTGTTGCAGCTTTGATAAAATAGAAATGTCTGACACTAAAAATATTTCTGGAAATGGTAAGCATAAGGATTCCCCTTCTGGGGATGGGGGCATTGATAGACGCCTTATTAAAGTTTCAGCTCCTGCGACTGTAGCCAATCTCGTTTGTGGCTTTGATATCCTTGGGATGGCTTTAAACGATCCGCAAGATGTAATGGAGGTGCGCTTGCTCGATGAGCCGGTTATCAGAATAAAACATGCTGATGACTATGATTTACCAGTAGAACCGGAAAAAAATGTGGCCGGTGCGGCTTTGATCGCCCTGCAGGAAGCTTGTCAAAAGAAAATAGGTTTCGATGTTGTGATCAACAAATGCATAAAACCCGGCAGTGGCCTCGGTTCCAGTGCAGCAAGTTCGGCAGGCGCTGTAGTAGCGGCTAATCACCTACTGGGAAATATTTTTTCAAAAGAAGATCTTGTTCGCTTTGCTATGAATGGCGAGAAGGTAGCGAGTGGAGTAAAGCATGCAGACAATCTTGCACCTTGCATTTTTGGAGGCATTATCCTGATCCGCGCCATTCTTCCTCTTGATATCATTCCATTATCGGCGCCACCACTGTTCGTTACCGTTGTGCACCCCCAGATAGAAGTAAAAACTTCTGATGCCAGGCAGATCCTGCGCAAGGAAGTTCAACTGAAAAGTGCAATTATGCAATGGGGAAATATTGCGGGACTGGTAACTGGATTTCTCAAAAATGATTATGACCTGATTGGACGCTCCCTTGAAGATGTGATCATTGAACCGGTGCGAAGTATCCTGATTCCCGGGTTTGATGAAGTAAAAATGAATTCAAAAGAAGCGGGCGCTCTTGGCGGAGGTATTTCCGGGAGCGGCCCATCCATCTTCATGCTGAGTAAAGAAGAACAAACTGCCAGGAAAGTCGAGGCAATTATGAAAAATGTCTTTCAAAAAATAGGCGTAGAATTTAAAACATATGTCACATCAATCAACCAAACAGGTGTAAAGATTGTAGATGAAAAATAAATTTGTCAATGCAGTATTACAGTTTGAACGGGCAGTCACCGCCGCTTGACTTCAAAGAAGCGGCAATTCGTGGCCAGGCGCCAGATAAGGGTTTATATTTTCCCGAGCATATTCCGGTTTTTGATTCATCGTTTTTTCATGGCATCGAAAAAATGGACGATCGAGAAATTGCCTACCAGGTTATCCAGCCCTACGTAGGGGAATCCATTCCTGGTAAAGTCCTAAAGAGAGTTATTTCAGAAACGATCAACTTCCCGATCCCGCTTGTAAAGTTGAGCGAAAAGATCTTTTCACTTGAAATGTTTCATGGGCCTACGCTTGCGTTCAAAGACGTGGGGGCCAGGTTTATGAGTCGTTGTTTTGGATATTTTTCAAAAGAAAGAAATCAAAAACTGGTTGTTCTAGTAGCTACCTCCGGCGACACCGGCGGTGCTGTGGCCAATGGTTTTTATGACGTGAATGGAGTTGAGGTTGTCATTCTATATCCCTCGGGAAAGGTGAGCAGTGTGCAGGAGAAACAATTGACCACGCTGGGAAAAAATATTCATGCCTTAGAAGTCAATGGCAATTTTGATCAATGCCAGCAGTTGGTAAAACAAGCATTTGCCGACGTGGAGCTCAACGCGAACTTATTTTTGACGTCCGCAAATTCCATCAATGTTGCGCGTTGGCTTCCCCAACAATTTTATTATTTTTTGGCGTATAAGCAATGGCCCGATAAGAAACATCCGCCTGTAATTTCGATACCAAGCGGGAACTTTGGAAACATTTGTGCAGCCATTCTTGCCCACGCATCGGGCTTGCCCGTGCAACATTTTATTGCAGCCTGCAATGTAAACGATGTCGTGCCTGAATTTTTGAAAACCGGGGAGTACCGGCCGAAGACGACAATTGCAACTATCTCCAATGCGATGGACGTAGGTGATCCCAACAACTTCGTCCGCATATTGGAAATATTTGAAGAAGATATTTCTGAGTTGAAAAGAATCTTATCGGCCTATAGCATCACCGACGATGAAACAAAGACAACGATAAAGAAAATTTATAAGCAATATCATTACGTCTTGGATCCGCATGGCGCGGTTGGCTATTTATGTTTAGAAAGATTTCTTAAAAAGGATCGCGAACTAAAAGGAATTTTTGTAGAAACTGCACACCCGGTCAAGTTTTACGATGTAGTCGAGCCATTGATCGGGGCGAAAATTCCATTGCCTCCAGCGGTGGAAAATGTAATCGACAAATTTAAAGTCACGACCAAAATGGACGTTGACTACAACTTCCTGAGAGACTTTCTTTTCCAGTTGAAATAGACAAAATGGAGGAGTTCAAAAAATCCTAACTTTCCGATACAAAGTTTCTTGCCAAATGAAAAAAATCTTCCTGCTCCAAGCGCTGATTATTTTTTGTTCATACTCACATTCACAAACAACCGGTAAATGGATAAGCCTTTTTGATGGGAAGACGCTCAACGGTTGGAAGAAAGGCGCAGGAAATGCAGAATATAAAGTAGAGAATGGTGCCATAATTGGTACGACGGTTATGCCCTCACCCAATAGTTTCCTGGTAACCGAAAAGGAGTTTGAGAATTTTGTTTTGGAACTGGAGGCAAAGATTGATGACACCACTTCTAATTCCGGCATTCAAATCAGAAGTCATTTAGATCCCTCTGCGAACAATGGCCAGGTCAAGGTTTACGGATACCAGTACGAGCTCGATCCTTCATCTCGCAGATGGACCGGCGGAATTTATGATGAAGGAAGAAGAGACTGGCTATATCCGCTAAGCCTTAATCATGATGCGCAAAACGCTTTTAAGCTCGGTGTGTATAACAAAATAAAAGTTGAATGTTTTGATAACACAATAAAAACATGGATCAATGGGGAGCCGTCCGCCATGTTGGTTGACACGTTTGATCAAAAAGGATTTATCGGGCTGCAGGTACACGCCATAAGCAAGGCTGAAGACGCAGGCAAGAAAGTTTATTTCAAAAATATCCGGTTGATGTCCATTACCAAACCTTCCGCCGATTTTCCAAAATCTGTTTATGTGATGAACAATATCCCGAACACTTTGACCGGTTACGAAAAAAACCAGGGATGGAGGCTTTTATTTAATGGTGTAGATTCAAAAGGCTGGAAAGCTGCTTACAAAGACAATTTCCCTGAACATGGATGGGTAATAAAGGACGGAATATTGACTGTGCTCTCGTCGGAGGGGAAGGAGGGAGGTGTTGGCGGAGACATCGTCACAATTGATCAGTACAGCACATTTGATCTTTCATTTGATTTTAAGCTTACGACAGGCGCCAATAGTGGCGTAAAGTATTTCGTAAAATTGACGGAACATAACGAAGGTTCAGCTATCGGGTTGGAATACCAGATCCTGGATGATAAGGTTCATCCGGATGCCAAGCTCGGGCGAGACGGTGATCGAACACTTGCTTCGTTGTACGATCTTATTCCCGCTCAAAAACAGGAAAGATTTGTACATCCCATCGGTCAGTGGAACACCGGGCGAATTATTGTTTATCCAAATAATCACGTAGAGCATTATTTAAATGGAGTAAAGGTGCTCGAGTATGAGAGAGGCTCGAAAGCCTATCGAGATCTCGTAGCGATCAGCAAATACAAGATCTGGGATCATTTTGGAGAAGCACCTAAAGGACATATTCTTTTGCAAGATCACGGGAATGAGGTGAGTTTCAGGAGTATTAAGATCAGGGAAATATTGAACCATTAAGAAGTTAAGAAAATTGAGCCTTAATGTCCCTTAATTCCTTAATG
>VBAU01000175.1 GCA_005883855.1 Bacteroidota bacterium | reverse complement strand
AGATCGAAGGCGATTACATCCGTGTAGGAGTCATGATTCAGGTATTTGCGATTAATTTTAAGGAGTTCCCGATCGTTGGAAAAAACATAATTAAGGCAACCCAGCTTTTTCTTTTTTACCGTGAAGATTTGCACGATGAAATGCTTCAACCTATTTCTATTCCTCAGAGAAAAGGCCGTATTATCGAAATGGAAAAAAATAGGAGGGTTCGAAGGTTTGGTCATTTTTCAAAATTCGTAAACAAAGTACAAGTGCTAGGGCTAGATTTGCCTCGGGGATCAAATGACAACAAAATTATCAGAATTAAAGCAGGGCCAGCGTGCCATAATAAAGAGCTTCACAAATAGCGAAACCTATCTAAAGCTAATGGAAATGGGTTGTGTACCTGGTGAAAGCATCTTGCTTGAACAGATTGCTCCTTTTGGAGACCCAATCTCGGTTAAGGTTTCAGGCTATTCACTAAGTCTTAGAATAAACGAAGCGGAGCACATCGAAGTCGAGATAATAAATTGATTTTCAACAAATTAAATGAACGTTGGTCTCTTTTTTGGCTCTTTCAACCCGATCCACACAGGTCATCTGATAATTGCAAACTGGGTTCTAAATGAGACCGACATCGAGAAAATCTGGCTCGTCGTGTCTCCTCAAAACCCTTTCAAATCAGAACAGGATTTGTTGAGCGAGGTCCACAGATTGACGCTTGTCCAAAAAGCAATCCTGGGCGACGAACGGATGGAGGCCAGCGATGTAGAATTCGAACTTCCCAGGCCCTCATATACATTTCGAACACTTTCATTACTCAAAGAAAAGTATCCTGCCAACACTTTCTTTATAATACTGGGGAGTGACAGTTTTCAGGACTTGGCTAAGTGGAAAAATTTCGAATCAATCGTGAGTAACCATAAAATGGTCGTCTTTCAACGGCCTGGTATCGATGTGAAGAATGAGATAAATGCTCAAATTGAAATTTTGGATGCACCATTGCTGGAGATTTCATCTACAAATATTCGCGAGCTAATAAAGAATAAGAAGTCGATACGCTACTTGGTGCCGGATATGGTGAGGGAAGAAATCGAAGCTAAACTGTACTATAAAAAATAGCCAAGGATAAGGCAAATAATCACGACAACAGGAGAAGGAATCCTGGTGTATTGTAACAATAAGAAAGTTCCAAGGATGACACCCACATTTATGAAACTTACGGTCTTTGCCTCCACGATCGAAATATCTTTCATGATATAGAGCGTGGCTGCAATTAAAATTCCAACAACTGCTGCATTAATTCCTTCGATTGACCTGTAAACCGCAGCGTACTTTTTCAAATTATTCCATATTGGGAAAAAAAAGAGAACAAGCAAGGCGCTCGGCAAGAAAATAGCAATCGTTCCAATCAAGCAACCTAATAATTGCATTGCGCTTCTTTGCTCCGGTGTAGCACCCATATCCTTTAGCGCCATACCACCTGTAAAAGATGCGATTGAAAAGACGGGTCCCGGTATTGCCCGAACAATTCCCATCCCGTTATACATATCCTCCTTATCGATTGTAATCACATTCTGGTCGTTCTTCTTTGCTTTGACCTCCACTGAGCGAATGCAAAACTGCTCGTACATCATTGGCATTAGTACCTGGCCACCGCCAAACACGAGACTTCCCATACGATAAGTGTTCTCAAAGAGGTTGATGGGCTTTCTGTTCGGCCAGTTTTGCTTTTTGGCGGTTGAGCTTATAAATCCTGCCGCGATAAAAATGATCGCAAACATCCAGATGTTCCACCATTTAATTTTCCTTGGCTTTTGTTCCGTTTGTGGGATACGTTTTCTACTTAAGTTGGTCGTGAAGCCGCCCAGGATAATCAACAGCGGAAATATCCATGGCTGCTTAAATAGCAAATATGTTGCTGCAGCACTAACCACCATAATAACCCACGTCACGGTATTTCTAATAGAAATTCCAAATGACATTACTGCCGCGTACACGAGGAACCCTGCAGCCATCGGGGCAATGAATTTAAAAATGTCGTGATGCAGCGCCCTTTGATCAAAGTAGTGAAGAAGAAAAGAAAACGCACCCATCAAAATTGAAGCCGGCAAGATCCAGATAATAAGCGTCAAAACAGCAAGCAAGACTCCACCTCTCTTGTACCCAATTAATGTGATAGTTTGCGTGGAAGAAGCGCCCGGCAGTAGTTGGCAAAATCCGTTGTACTCAAGCAACTCTTCTTTTGTAACATAAGGACGCTGATGAACAAAAGTTCTCATCATCATGGCGATATGCGCTTGTGGACCGCCGAAGGCAGTAATACTATGGAGAAACACTGATTTTAGAAAATGAAGGTGGCGCAGCATCACCATAATTAAATATAAAAAATTTCAGGATAGGACGTGATGATAACTATTTTGAAAGCCGCTATTGATTAACTTGGTCTAAAGGGTTCCAATGAAATTGATCGTTTGCTTTGTGCTCATACTTTTTGGAAGCCGATCGTATGCTCAAAAAGTAGACAAAAAACTGGATTCAAAAATCCGAAGTCTGGTCCAGGACTACCATGGCGATATTGGTGTCTATGTGAAAAGTTTAAAAAATGGAAGCATTGTTACGATCAATGCGGACACTGTTTTTCCCACTGCCAGCATTGTTAAGGTGCCAATTTTTGTCGGTGTGATGGATAAAATCAATCGCGGAGAATTGTTTTATGATTCTTCGCTTATCTATAAAGATTCTCTTCTCTACGAAGGTGAAGATATCCTGGGATCATTTAAGAGCGATGAGAAGATCTTACTCAAGAAGGTTATTATGCTGATGTTGACCACGAGCGATAATACAGCAAGCCTTTGGCTACAAAGCCTCGCAGGTAAGGGAACAAGAATTAATGCAATATTGGATAGCCTGGGTTTGAAATATACACGAGTTAACTCGCGAACACCCGGAAGGGAGACGAACAGAAATATCTATGGATGGGGACAAACAACGCCTTTAGAAATGGGAAAGTTGTTCGAAATGATCTATCGAAACCAAATATTGTCCGCCGCCATTTGTGAGCGAATGATGCGTTGCCTTGGCAGAAACTATTGGGATGAAGATGAGGCTATTTCTCAAATACCGCCCCTAATTGAAGTGTTTAGTAAAAATGGTTGCGTGGATGCATCAAGAAGCGAGGTGTTACTTGTAAATGCCCCGCATAATCCGTACATCTTTTGCATTTTTACAAAAAACAATAAAGACACTAGTTGGACACATTTCAATGAAGCATGGGCGCTGGCAAGAAGAATATCAAAACTGTTATGGAACTATTTTGAACCGAAGGAGAATTGGAGTTCTGCGTTGGCGCCTGAATGATTTATCTAAGCAGCTGGTAAGCGACCAGGCTCATTATGTAAGCTAATCCTGTCATATAGGCCAATTGTATCAATGGCCATTTCCAACTCCTCGTCTCGCGACGCACAACGGCTAGTGTGCTCATGCATTGCATCGCGAACAAATAAAAGATCATTAGCGAAATGCCAGCTGCCAGCGTGTACAGCGGAGTTCCATCTGCTCGCTTCGCTGCCTTCATTTTATCCTGTAGCTTAAGGCTATTCTTATCGTTTTCTCCCACGCTGTAAAGAGTAGCCATTGTACCCACAAAAACTTCCCGCGCCGCGAATGATGTGATCAATGCTATTCCAATTTTCCAATCATATCCCAATGGCGTGATGATTGGCTCAATGGTCTTTCCTAAGATACCAGCATAAGAGTTTTCCAACCTGGCCGCGTGCAACTGTTTGTCTAATTCGTCAACATTTGCATTCGGCTGTGACTTCAATTGCTGATACCCTGAATTTATTTTGTCCATTCTTTGTGTCGGTCCATACGAACTCAAGGCCCAAAGAATTAAGCTGATCACCATGATCACCTTTCCTGCTTCAAACACAAAAACCTTTGCCTTGTTGATCATTGTGTGCACCACATTCTTCCACCTCGGCGAACGATAGGTAGGCAATTCAAGAATGAAAAAACTTTTCTCTTTGAGTTTTATGAAATGTTTGGCAACATAAGAGACGATCAATGCCATGACTAGCCCCAGCAAATACAAACCCATCATAACAAGAGCTTGAACGCCGAGGAAGCCGAATAAGTAAGTCCTGGGAATTACGAGACCAATCAAGATCGTGTATACCGGTAACCTAGCCGAACAACTCATCAGCGGAGTTATCAGAATGGTTAGCAACCGTTCTTTTCTGTTTTCAATATTTCTTGCACTCATGATTGCCGGAACGGCACACGCAAAGCCGCTGATCATTGGCATTACGCTTTTGCCATTCAGTCCCACGCTGCGCATCAATCGATCTGTAAGGAAACTGATCCTTGCCATATACCCTGTGTCTTCCAACAGTGTGATCAACGCAAAGAGGATCATGATCTGCGGAACGAAAACCAGGATACCGCTCAACCCCGCCAATACTCCATGAGTCAACAAATTACTCCACCATGCATCGGGCAAAACGGAAGAAAGAGAAGAGTTCAACAAAGCGAACCCCGAATCGATCCAGTCCATCGGGTATTGAGCCAGCCAGAAAACCATTTGAAAAAGTAGGAAAAGCACTACTAGTAAAATAA
>VBAU01000174.1:11064-12806 GCA_005883855.1 Bacteroidota bacterium | reverse complement strand
AAAAAATTGCGGAAGTAGCCGAGGCGAACGCAACCGATGTCGATAAGGCAGTGAAGGCGGCGAAGAATGCATATGAAAGGACCTGGAAGAAAACACCCGCTGCCGAAAGAGCGAAATATATTTTCCGCATCTCCCGAATGATCCAGGAACGAGCCAGGGAATTTGCTGTGATAGAAAGTATGGATGGAGGTAAAGCCATTCGCGAATCAAGAGATGTGGACGTTCCGCTGGCAGCGAATCATTTTTTTTATTATGCAGGCTGGGCTGATAAATTGGAATATGCATTTCCCGCACGCGTTCCAAAATCATTGGGAGTAGCGGGTCAAATTATCCCGTGGAATTTCCCTCTGCTGATGGCTGCGTGGAAGATCGCACCTGCTATTGCGACTGGAAACACCGTTGTATTGAAGCCTGCTGAGACAACGCCGCTCACGGCGTTGAAGCTGGCCGAGTTGATCCAGGAATCGGGATTGCCGGACGGTGTCGTGAATATAGTGACAGGTTTTGGTCACACAGGCGCAGATATTGTCAATCACCCGGACGTTGACAAGATCGCATTCACCGGCTCTACGGAAGTTGGAAAAATCATTCAAAAGGCAGTGGCGGGTACCAACAAAAAAGTAACGCTAGAGTTAGGTGGAAAAGCGGCCAACATAATTTTCGAAGATGCGCCGCTTGACCAGGCCGTTGAAGGTGTGATCAACGGAATTTATTTCAACCAGGGCCATGTTTGTTGTGCCGGTTCAAGGTTGTTTGTACAGGAGTCCGTTTATGACACCGTGTTGAGGAAACTAAAAGACAGAATTGAAACCCTAATCGTGGGAGATCCTTTGGATAAAAACACCGACATCGGCGCCATCAATTCAAAAACACAGTTGGAAACAATCAACAAATACATCACTATCGGAAAGAAAGAAGGAGCAGAGATGTACCAAAGCTCATGTACCATCCCCGGACGCGGGTTTTTCTGCAGACCGACATTGTTTACCAACGTAGCTCAAAGCAACCGCATTGCGCAGGAAGAGATTTTCGGACCGGTACTCGCTATTCAAACGTTCAGAACTGATGAAGAAGTAATCGAAAAAGCAAACAACACTCCTTACGGCCTGAGCGCAGGGGTGTGGACAGATAAAGGCTCTAAGATTTTCAACTTAACAACAAAGATGAGGGCGGGAGTAGTGTGGGCGAACACTTATAATAAGTTCGACCCCACGTCGCCGTTTGGTGGTTATAAGGAGAGCGGCTACGGTCGTGAAGGCGGCCTGCATGGATTGTCGGCATACTTAAGAATTTAATTGCCACAAAGGCGCCAAGACGCAAAGAATATAACCTTCGTACTTTACGGCTTAGTGGCCAAAATAAATAACATGGGTAAAGCAATTGAAAAAGCATCAACGCTCGCGATCAGCGAAAATGGATTAGAAAAAGGCCCTTCAAAGAAGCGTGTTGAGGTTTTGAAAACCTACAAGATATATATCGGCGGGCAATTCCCAAGGACTGAATCGGGACGCTACTACGTTGCTGCCAATAGTAAAGAAGAACAACTTGCTAATGTGTGTTTAAGTTCCAGGAAAGATTTTCGGGATGCTGTTGTTGCGGCCAGGAATGCGTATAAGAGTTGGTCTTTGAAGGCCGCTTCTAACCGTGGTCAAATTTTATATCGGATGGCCGAAATGCTTGAAAGCAGAAAGGCTCAATTCGTTGAAGAATTGATAAAGCAGGACGCGAGCAAGGCACAAGCA
>VBAU01000174.1:0-10965 GCA_005883855.1 Bacteroidota bacterium | reverse complement strand
ACCAGCAACTGTTTGGAACGGTGAACCCTGTCGCTTCTTCACACTTCAATTTTTCTGTTCCGGAACCGACAGGAGTCGTGGCAGTAATTGCACAACAGGATAATTCGCTGGTCGGGTTGGTTTCCACTATCGCTCCGATCATTGCCGGGGGAAACACATGCGTCGTTTTGGCTTCAGAATCGAAACCGCTGTGCGCCGTAAGTTTTGCCGAGGTGATTAATTCTTCTGATGTGCCCGGCGGAGTTGTTAATATCTTGACGGGTAAGCCTTCCGAATTGTTTTCTCATTTCGCCTCTCACATGGACGTCAATGCAGTCATTTACTGCGGGAACGATGCCCTCATCCAAAAAGAAATGCAACAAAAAGGTGCAGGGAACGTAAAACGCGTGCTAATATATAAAGGCGTTAATTGGCTCAATGAAAAAGCGCAATCGCCATATTATATAATGGACACGCAAGAAATCAAAACCACGTGGCATCCCATTGAGAATATTGGTGGCGGTGGTAGTGGGTATTAGTTCGAGGTTAAGGTTAGGGGTCTTTCTCAACCTCAACTTTGACCTTAACTTGCTTCTAATAATTTCTGGAAAGGTTTTTGCCATCTTTTGGCAACTCCAAAAAAATTTATGAAGTCTCTTCTCCTATCTCTTGTGTGCCTTGGTAGCCTCTCATTATTTGCGCAGCAAGGCATCACTGACACATCATCGGTAATTGTTCATAAGGACCCGAGGGTTGATCTGCTGATAAAAAAACAAGCCGAAATCAACGAAGAAACCACCCGCAATGCAAGAAAGGTAGCCCGGGGGTTTCGACTACTTGTGGTAAACACGAATAACAGGGAAGAAGCTATCAGCGCTAAGACAAAATTATATCAGTACTTTCCGGAATTAAAATCATACCTAATCTATCAATCCCCCTACTTCAAATTAAAAGCGGGTAATTTCAAAGAAAAAAAAGACGCCGAGAATTACCAGCAACGGCTAAACAAAGTTTTCCCCAAAGGAGTTTTTATCATGTCTGATCTCATTGAGGTAAAGCCCGAGAAGGACAATGAGGAGATTAAGCCAACTCCTTAAAGCCCAAATGGCTTTAGATAAATGATATTAGGAAAGCGACCAGGCCCTCCGGTCAGAGACCGCCCCTATTTTACTTCCAGGGCCTGAATGGCAAGAGTTTTGAATATCTGACGTCATATTGCACTAAGCGATTAAAATTTTTAATTTTACCATTAAATGCACCCTGTTTCGAACGATACAAAAACTATAACGTCTGAAGAAATTGATGTGATCACGTCGGTTGACGAACCATGCAACTTAATCGTATGGAATGACGACGTTAATACGTTCGAATGGGTGATAGAGACACTGATTGAGGTTTGTGGGCATACCGAAGAACAAGCTGAACAATGTGCCTACCTAATACACTTCCAGGGTAAATGCGCCGTAAAGAAAGGGGAATATGAAAAATTAAAATCGATGTGCGACAAGATCACTGATCGGGGTATTGGGGCCACCGTTGAAATTACAGCTTAAACTTTAAGAGAATTGCACCGCGAGCAACTTAAAACGATCCAGCCTCAGAGGATCGCGTTATTTCAATTCAAATCCATCCAGAAACTTCGTATTGAAATCGCCATTGCGGAAGCGTTCGTCTTTCATCAGCTGCAAGTGGAAAGGAATCGTAGTTCTTATTCCCTCGATCACGTACTCGCTCAGTGCACGATACATGGTATCGATCGCTTCATTTCTTGTACGGGCAATGGTGATAAGTTTACCAATCATTGAGTCATAATACGGCGGAATTACGTAGCCTGCATAAGCATGACTGTCGACCCGTACGCCGTGTCCACCCGGCTGATGCAAAGTAGTGATGCGGCCCGGAGAGGGTCGGAAATCGTTGTAAGGGTCCTCGGCATTTATGCGACACTCGATCGAATGCATTTGAGGGAAATAGTCCTCTCCTGAAATTTTTTCGCCAGTTGCAATTTTTATTTGCTCCTTGATAAGATCATAGTTGATGACTTCCTCCGTAACACAATGCTCCACCTGGATACGCGTATTCATTTCCATGAAATAAAAATTCCTGTGTTTATCGACAAGGAATTCGACAGTGCCTACACTTTCGTACTTGATGGCGGCGGCTGCTTTTTTTGCTGCCTCCCCCATTTTATAGCGAAGCTCATTTGTCATAAATGGTGAGGGCGATTCTTCAACTAATTTCTGATGTCGGCGCTGAATAGAACAGTCTCTCTCACTTAAATGGCAAACACTACCGTACTGGTCACCTGCTACCTGAATCTCTATGTGTCGCGGCTCCTCAACAAATTTCTCCATATAGATCCCATCATTCTTAAAAGCAGCGGCAGCCTCCGCCTTTGCCGTGTTGTACGCCCTTTCCATGTCAACCTCCTCCCACACAACACGCATCCCTTTCCCTCCGCCGCCAGCGGTAGCCTTTAAAATCACAGGATACGACATGTCTTTTGCCAGTCCAATAGCCTCATCCAGGCTTTGCAGTAAACCTTCACCGCCCGGAACCACGGGGACCCCCGCTTTTATCATCGTTTCTTTAGCGGTTATTTTATCGCCCATAGCGTTTATCATGTCAGCTGTGGGGCCGATAAACTTTATATCATGATCGTTGCATATCTGCGCGAAGCGGGAGTTCTCTGCCAGGAAACCATAACCTGGATGAATGGCGTCTGCATTTGTAATTTCAACAGCAGCCATAATGTGAGGGATGTTAAGATAGGAATCACTGCTCTGTGGCTTACCGATGCACACAGCTTCATCGGCGAATTTTACGTGCAGACTATCACGATCTGCAGTTGAGTAAACTGCAACAGTTTTTATGCCCATCTCGCGGCAGGTACGTATAACTCTCAGCGCAATTTCACCACGGTTTGCTATCAGAATTTTTTTGAACACATTAAACGGTTATGAATTTAAAATCGGATCAACACCCACTCCTCCGCGGGAAAAATCAAAAAAGGATTTAATTGAATTCACTTGATGGATCGTTTTTCCTTATGCAGGCTCTACTAAAAACAGCGGCTGATCATATTCCACCGGGGAGGCGTCTTCAACCAACACTTTCACAATCTTCCCGCTTACTTCGCTTTCTATTTCGTTAAAGAGCTTCATTGCCTCGATAATACAGACCACTTTTCCGGGGGCTACTTCATCACCCACTTCCGCAAATGCTGGCAAATCTGGTGCTGAGCGGCGGTAAAAAGTACCGATCATTGGACTCTTAATGGGTACATAATTTTCTGCTGAAGATTCGGTCTTTGGTTGGGGTTTCTCAACGGTTCCACCTTGTTGAGGGGCTGACGCCGAAGCAGGTTGAGTAATTTGCGGTTGAACAGGTATGGCTTGAATAGGGCTTGTGACGACTTGTGTTATTTGTTCTTCCTTTTGCCTGATCGTTATTCGAAAATCTTTTTGCTCCACTGTTAATTCACCAATATTGGATTTGTTGATCATTTTGATCAACTCCTGAATTTGCTTGAAATCCATGTGTTTCAATTTAATAAGTAGAGTTTGGTTTTAAACAGGGAGCCTAAGATAATAAAAGAACAACGATTTATAGGATTTAAAGATTGAGAGTGCAGTAAGGTGAACGAGGCAAAAGTGCTCTTTTCTGATTTTCAAATGTTCAACACCTTAACAGTCTCACCAAAGGTTTAGATCATTCTTTGACACGCTCTACGTACTCGCCAGTTTTCGTATTGACACGAATGAGCTCACCTTCATTTACAAACAGCGGCACGTTTACAGTTGCGCCGGTCTCAACCCTGGCGGGCTTTAATGTTCGCGTAGCGGTATCGCCACGAAGGCCGGGTTCGCTATACGTAACTTTCACTACAATTTTGTCGGGGAGTTCGACATTCATCGGTTGATCTGTCTCAGTGTTTATCAACACGCCTACCTCCTGGCCCTCCTTTAAAAACTGCGGAGCATCGACCATTGCTTCCTGGAGAGTGATCTGTTCAAAGGTTTCGGTGTTCATGAAGTTGTATCCCGTGTCGTCTTTGTACAAGAATTGATAAGTTCTCTTTTCTACTCTTACGGGGAATATAGAGTCGCCACTGTTCCATGTTTTTTCTATTGTTCGGTTGTTATCGACACCCTTAAGCCTGGCCCATACTTTTGCCGCCGCCCGGGCCGTCTTGTTTTCACCGAACTCGACTACGGAATAAAGGCTACCCTCTAATTTAATAATCATTCCTCTGCTTATATCTGAGGTTGTTGCCATTTGCTATTGTTGAAGCTACCGGTTTAGTGGTTAGAAAATTGTGCCCGCTCAAACATGCTCTACCGGCGGTTCTCGAACGGGCGGGCAAAGATAAGGTTTGATGTTTAGCTGGCAAAGGTCAGTTTCAACATCATTTACGCTTTCTACATCATCATAAGGCTGCAACCACGGATATCACTGTTATCTATCCGTCCAAGGACTTCAAAACTGCCGTCTTCGTACAATTTTCCTGCATCATCCGTAGCAATGAATGAGCAAGAATAGACATTGGCAAGGTCAATGATGTTGATGGCCCCGGTTGCGATTGGTGAATGGTCAATTGTGAATGGTGAATGTCCCCGGAGTCTATTCCCCAGTCTGAAGTGCCGCTTGCGCCGCTAACGTCTAAGGGATCCTCCTCGTTCCTTATAAAAACCTTCATCCATGGAGGAGCTTGGAAAATGCCATCCTTTTTCGAGTAGGCTTGGGAAAGAAGCTCAGTCATGCCGTATTCGGAATGAATGGTATCAACGTCAAATCTGTCTCTCAAAAGCTGATGTAACCTATCTCTTACCATATCTTCTTTTCTTCCCTTCATACCTCCTGTCTCTATAATAACGGTATGCTTTAGAGGCAGGGAATATTGTTCAGCGAAATCCACCAGTGCGAAACTGACGCCAATAAAAAGTGTCTTTTGTTTTTGCGTCTCTAATTGTCTTAGCGTCTTGTAAAGCTTTTCGTGTTCATACAGATAAAATCCGCTTTGCAAATGCTTGCTTTGACGTATCAATTCGTCCACCATGAAAACCAGAGATGAATTTTTCCTTTCGAGGTAAGATGGAAGCAACGCGATAATACACCAATTGCGCGGAGAGCCATAAAACAGCTCAAACCCCTTCAAAAAACTTTGCCTGTATAATTTGATATCCTTTACCAAGTGATGGCTGTTTGAAGAATGAGTTGTGCCGCTGCTCTCGAACACCAATTGGGGTTCAAACTCTGTAGTTTTTACCGGGTGGCTCTTGAATAATCCAATTGGCAAGAACGGGATCTCCGAGACCGATTTTACCTTGCCCACGTCAATCTTTAACGTATCGGTATAGGCTTTGTATAGTTTATTGTTGAAATATTGAAAATGAAAAAGTTCAAGGGACAATCGTTCAAAATTACTCTGGTCAACGCTGAAAATATTATCATTCCATTGATCGTTCATACATGATTGTAGTAGTAAAAATCTTAAATTTGGACAATAAATACCGATAGATGAAATACAGTTTCGCCGGAATCGTTGCCTCCTTGCTGGTCGTTGTTTTGTGCGCCTGTCACAAAGATAAATTTGAAACCACGCCGACTATACGGGTAAAAGATATAAACTCGACCGAAGTGAATGCTCCGGACGGTATTTTAAAGATTACTCTTGAAGTCACTGACAGGGAAGGTGACGCAGGAGGGGGTGACCTGACCTACATACGTGTGCGAACAAATAGCACTCCCATACCCGACCCCGTGAACAATGATAAAGCTGATACGGCTCACGCTACGGTTCCCTCCTATCCAAAGACCGACAAGGTAGAGATGGTGCTAGCCATTCCCTACAGTTTCCTGGATGAGGACCCCGTGAGAAATGATACAATGTATTTTAAATTGACTCTTAGGGACAGCCAGAATCATCAAAGCGATACGATAACAACAAAATCGATTGCGGCTGTGCAATAATTTATTCTCCAAAACTCTAGGAGGTGGTCTCGAAAATATTCCGGTTTTTTGTTTACAGTAATTTATTTATCGCTTTCTGTGCCATCTTGATGATAAATCAAACCTATGATCTGTTACTGCACTCCCAACCCAACAAATATCTTTTAGGTTTTGTGTTTTCGGCTACAATTTGCAGTTATAGCTTTCACTGGTACCTTACGTCCGAATCATTGGTCGCATCGCCGCGGATTGGCTGGTTGAAAAAGAATCGAAATTTTCATCTCGTTTTTTTTATGATCGGTCTGATTGGGTGTGCTGTCTTCTTTTTCTACTTACTGCCGCACTGGTACTGGCTGTTAGTTTCAGCCGTTATCACTTTTCTTTATTCTGCTCCAAAAATCCCTCATCCCTATTTCAGAGCTCTCAGAAAAGTGGCCATCGGAAAAACTGTTTTTCTTTCGCTGGTATGGATGTACGTCACCACTGTGCTGCCAGTAATTATAGCGGGGATGCCCTTTACAGTTCCAATTGTTTTGTTCGTGATAGGTCGCTTCTTTTTTATTTATGCGATCTGCATCATGTTCGACTTTCGGGACCGGGCCGATGACCAGGCCGCAGGAATCCGCAGCATGGTGACCTGGTTTAGCGAGAAAGGCGTCAACATGCTGTTCTTTTCGGCGCTCATCGTATTCGCGGTGTGCACCGTTTTGCTCGGATACTACGGTTTTTCCGCGCCAACTATCGCCTTGTTATTGATTCCGGCTATTATCGCCGCCCTGATCTATGATTACTCCAAAACAAATTTTTCAGACTATTTATATTATTTAATCCTGGATGGACTGATGATGTTTTCCGCTTTACTGATGGTTGTCTTTCGCATTTAAGTAAATTTGGCCCCGCCGTGAAAAGCCTGGTGAAAATAAGTTCAGGTCGAAACGTTTAACGGTAGTAACATAAAAAAATAAAACTGATGGCAAAAGCAAAGAGCACTTCAAAGAAAAAGTCGATCCTTACAGATGATTCGATGAAATTTTTTCGTGAATACATAAATAATGCGTCACCCGTTGGTTTTGAGACCTGGGGGCAAAAGTTGTGGTTGCAATATTTAAAACCTTACGTCGATGAATACTACGTTGATCCTTATGGAACGGCGGTTGGTGTAGTGAATGCGAGGCATGATTTTAAAGTGGTGATCGAAGCACATGCCGACGAGATTAGCTGGTTTGTGAATTATATCACCGACCAGGGTTTCATCTACTTAAAACGTAACGGGGGAGTCGACCCGGCTATCTCTCCGGCCCAACGGGTGCTGATACACGGCAAGAGAGGGCCAGTGAAGGCGGTATTTGGCTGGCCTGCAATTCACACGCGGCATGGCGATGACAAAAAGGATCCTCAACCAAAAGTGGAAAATTTATGGCTCGATTGCGGTGCTCGCAACAAGAAAGAGGTCGAGCAATTAGGCATTCATATCGGAGCCGTTGTTACTTACCAGGAGGGTTTTGATGAATTGGCTAACGATAATTTTATTGGTCGTGCATTTGATAATCGCATTGGCGGTTTTATGATAGCCGAAGTCGCGAGAATTTTGAAAAAGAACAATAAGAAGTTGCCCTACGGTTTATATGTCGTGAATGCCGTGCAGGAAGAAATTGGTTTACGTGGCGCGGAGATGATTGCACGAAGAATCAAGCCTAATATTGCAATTGTTACAGATGTGACGCATGATACCACGACGCCGATGATTAACAAAAATATTGAAGGTGATGTAAGTTGCGGTAAAGGACCTTCTATGTGTTATGCTCCGGCCGTGCACAACAAGCTCCTTGCACTCGTAGAAAAAGTAGCCGCAGATAAGAGAATTCCCCTGCAATGGCGCGCGCTTAGCCGAAGCACGGGAACGGATACAGATTCATTTGCATATTCGAATGATGGATGTCCTTCCGTCCTCATTTCGATTCCTCTGCGTTATATGCACACGCCGGTGGAGATGCTTCATCGCGATGACATCGAGGACACCATCCAGCTGATGTACGAAACCCTGTTAGCTTTAACGCCGAAGACGAATTTGAGCTATATGTAAGAAAATCGAAAAGTTATGCATGCGTTCTTAACACGAGCGTTATTACCCTTGATTTTTGGCTTTTACTTTGTTTGAGCACTAGATGACTTCCCGAAGGGCATTCTTTTAACTTTGGGAGTCCTTAAAAGCATTTTATTTTAACTATGATTCATTTATTGTACATCGATCCCGGCAGTGGAAGTTATCTGGTGCAGGTAATTATAGCTGCCGTGTTGGGTATAGCATTTTTCTTTAAGAACATTGGGCGTTTTTTTAAAACAGCCTGGTGGTATGTGAAATCTGCTTTCACGCGGTCACCAAAAAACAACCCCTGATTTGAACGGACATGCAGCCGACCACCCAGCCACTTGCCTCCTCCTTTCGCGATCCTTCGGGGTTTGTATTTCAAAGAAATGGGGTTCTCTACCGGCAGGTAAACAAAGTCTTTAAATACGATTTTGATCACTTTATCAAAAGTGGTTGCTACGATCATTTTGTAAACAATAAATGGCTCATCCCGTTTGAGGAAGTTGCTGAAAATTTATCGGGTTCCGATAATTGGTATAAAACGCTAAAGCCGCAAAGAATTCCCTTCATTTCCTATCCATACGAATGGAGCTTCGATATGCTGAAGGATGCCGCTCTTCTTACGTTGCACGTTGCGAAAGAAGGCATCGCGTATGGAGTAATGCTAAAAGACGCGACACCTTATAATATTCAATGGTTGAATGGCAAGCCTATTTTTATTGATACCCTCTCTTTCGAAAAATATGACAGTTCAAAGCCATGGATCGCGTACCGCCAGTTTTGTGAGAATTTCGTTTCTCCGCTGGTGTTAATGTTCCATCGTTCACAACCGTTGCAATCAATGTTACAGGCTTACCCCGAGGGTATTCCTTTGACCATCACCAAATCATTGTTACCATGGACAAGCTTTTTTTTCTTTTATACTTATCTGCATATTCATTTGCACAGCAAATGGTCAGCGAGGAAGACAGCTAACACACCTGTTACGCGAACGAATTTTTCTGAGAAAAAGATGATCCATATTTTGGACAGCTTGACCGCACTCGTGCAGAAGAAAAAATGGAGAGACAAGCCGACTACGTGGAGCCAGTATTATGAAGAAGCCAGCGCAAGAGGCGATTATCTTGAAAAGAAGAAAGAAATTGTTAGCGAATGGCTAAACAAAATTGAGTTTAGCTCCGCTATTGATCTCGGGGCTAACACGGGAGAATTCTCCTACCTGTTGGCGGAAAAAAGTATACCGGTAGTCGCAATCGACTTTGATCATTCGGCTATTAACAAGCTTTTCATTAGAGTAAAAAACGACGGGAAGAATATTCTTCCTTTGGTTGTTGACCTGGCAAATCCAACGCCCGCGATTGGTTTAAATAATGCGGAGCGTGCCTCATTTATTGATAGAGTTCAAGTGGACGTTGCGCTAGCACTGGCACTGGTCCATCACCTCAGCATTGGGAAAAATATTCCTTTCGTCCAACTGAGCGAGCTTTTTCAGAAGATCACAAATTATCTGATCGTCGAGTTCATTCCAAAAGAGGACGAGAAAGTGCAGTTGATGCTGAAAGAAAAAAAAGACGTCTATTATGATTACAATGAAGAGAACTTTTTGGAAGCATTTAGCCATAATTTCAGCGTTCGCGACAGAAAAGCGATCCCTGGCTCATACAGGATTCTTTATCTGATGAAAAAAAATGCTTAGAGAAAAATGACAAAAGCGATAAACAAGATATTTTTGATTGTCCCACACAGCTTTCTTGCTGTGCTCTTTTTTCTTCTACATGATGTCAACGAAAATTTTGGCCTAATCCCCTTCAATCTTTTTATCAAATACTTGAGCCTGTACCTCGTGGTGTGCCTCATTCTACTGGCTATATCTTTTTACTTATTCAAGGAAAGAACAAAGGCTTTTATCTATGCTACCCTGGTACTGTGTATGTTTTTTTCATTCGGCGCCGGGCAAGACAAGTTGAAAAGCATGTCACTGCCTGCATGGGTCAGCTCTTATGCCGTCGTGTTATCAGGAAATATTTTACTGTTTTTTATGACAGGCTATTTCCTGAAGCGACCAAATAGAGATTTTTCCCGGTTTAATCAGTATCTACAGGTATTTTTTGCCATAATAACCTGCATGGAATTAATCCTATGGTGTAATTATTCAATTAACCATTACGAACTGAAAAATGAATTCGGCGATAGCTCTAAGAAACTATCGAAGCAATACCAGCCGTGTGACGCCTGTTCCAAGCCTGACATTTATTTTATCGTGTTTGATGGCTATTCAAGCTCCAAGTGTCTTAAAAGAAATTTTGGTTTTGACAACAGCGCGGTTGATTCGTTTTTGGAGAAAGAGGGCTTTTTCCTTTCAAAGGATTCAAAAAGTAATTATGGGTTAACTCCGCTATCAATAGCCTCCACTTTTAACCTGAACTATTTACGGCCTGATCTGAAAGTAAAGGAGGTGGACGGGAAACTCATAGTACAAGCCTTAAGCACGCTTTATAGCAGCGAGCTGCCCGTGCTACTTGAGAAGGAGGGTTATGATATCCGAAATTACTCCATATTCAATTTAAGAAATTACCCGGTTTACAATTCTGAACAGCACGCCAGGTTTAGAGACAATTTGATTCATCTTCAAACTTTTGCCGGCCGGGTTAATAGAGATATTGGATGGAAGATCGCAACCTTTATCCCATTCTGGACTACAGCAAAGGCCAACGCCCAATTTGAATTAAGTAGAACGACGAGCATTCAACGCTATATAACGGGTAACCTGCAAAAATTAGAGTCGGCGATTAAAGAGAAAGACGGTGGACCAAAATTTGTTTATACCCACCTCGTGATCCCGCATGACCCCTATTATTTCGACGAAAAGGGAAAGTATAATCCGGATTCGATGATCCACAACCTTCGCCCTGAACTTTATGTAAAACAGCTTATCTACACTAATT
>VBAU01000173.1 GCA_005883855.1 Bacteroidota bacterium | reverse complement strand
GTTCCGGATGAGCATGCAAATGCCGGCGGTTTTCAATTACGTTTCCGTGTATTTCATTCGCCAGTTGCCTTATTTGCTGTAGTAACACGATTTGAATTTTTTGAAGCGCCAATGATCCGCAAAGGGATCAAGTTATTTTGATCCGTGCCAGGCACTTTCTTTATCTTTTGCAAGGAAGCGCTCTACAAATGCATCATCAGTAAGTTCCGGATATTGTTTATAAATGCGGTCGATCTCTTCCATCTGCCCGTTTGAAAGCTCTTCTTTTGGATTTAAACACCACCTGCCTTCCAGCAATCCCTGCCTTCTCAGCACTTCGTGTATTCCCGGGATACAGCCATGGAATGAATTGCTGGCATCAAAAATCACTTCATTCATGTCAGTAACTGCAATGCCTTTCGCTAATAGCTTGTCCATTCCTTCACCGTTACCGCCGAGGCATCCCTTGATCTCTGCCAGGAGTTCTATTGCTCTCTTTGTCCAGACAGCCCAGTGCCCTAGAAGGCCTCCCACAAATCTTTTTTCCACCAGTTCACCATTTACTTTAAAACGATAAGGCGTAAGCAGGTCAGCGACTATATTATCATCATTGCCTGTATACAGAGCAATTTGATTTCGTCTCGCTGAGTTACAAAGTGCCCGCACTACGTCGAGTGTTTGATAGCGGTTAAAAGCTGCCACTTTCATGGCATGAACATTTGGTATTTCGACAAACTGTTTCCAGAAATTAAAACTTAAAATTCGTCCGCCAACTGCAGGTTGCAGGTAGAATCCAAATATCGGGATGATCTGTGATATTGCGCGAACATGTTCAATAAGATCGGTTTCTGAGTAGTCGCTAAGCCCGCCCAGGCTGACCAGGCCAAGGTTGTAACCATACTTCACGGCCAATGCTGCTTCCTTTAGTGCGCTCGACGTCGGCCCAACAACACCAGCAACCTTTATAAACGGGTAAGTTAATCGTGCCTCCTCAATTTCTTCCGCGGCCAATCTCAAGACAGTTTCCAAAAGGTTTATTCCTGGTTTCCTGATTTCAAATTGTGTGGTATGAACACCAACCGCAACACCTCCCGCACCGGACGCTATGTAATAACGAGTAAGCCTTCTTTGTCGTTCCTCATCAAGGTTGCGGTTGTCATCCAGAGCCAACGGATGGGCAGGAATGACGGTACCCTTGTGAAGTAAATCCTTGATCTTTGTATTTAATCGTATCTGCTCCATGTAATTTAAAATTGGCCTCCTCGTTCCTGGAAGTGTGTGGGTTTATCGATAATTTTTCCACCTTGATTGATCCAGTCGACAATTAATTCAATCATTTTTTTGAGAGGCACTTTCGGGTACCCAAAGAGCCTGCATGATTCTGCGGCATTGCTCAGCAAAGCCGTGTCTTGCTCATGATTAATGAACTGCGGCGTTTCTCCTAAAAGTTTTCCAAACTCTTTTGCGAGCCATCTCAAGGATACTGTTTCTGGTCCGGTTATGTTTAAAATCTTTGAAGGCACGCCGCAATGCCGAAATGCTTTTAAAGCCATTTCATTAGCGTCACCTTGCCATATCACATTTACGTGTCCCATACTCAAATCCAATGCCCGCTTTTCTTTAACTGAGCGTGCTACTTCCAATAATACACCATACGTTACATCATTAGCATAATTTAGACGATAGATGAGAAGGGGTGTATTATTTTTTAAAGAATAGTATTGAAATACCCGCTCCCTCCCAAGACATGATTGAGCATATTCTCCAACAGGCTGCGGTGTTACTGTTTCATCCGCACCGCCCATTAAAACATGCGTTAAAGGATAAACATTACCGGTAGAAAAAACCACAATGCGTGAGTTTTTATATTTCTGTGCTATGCGACCAGGTAGGTACGAATTCATTGCCCACGTAAAAGATTCGTTGCCTGTAGTTCCAAACTTTGTTCCAGCCAGGTACAACACATTTTTAATATCTGGCAAGGCCTGCAACTGGTCGTCCAGTAATAAATCGGCACAAATGGTTTCAATGCCATCTCTGTTTAATTCTTCGCGAAGGCCTGGCTCAGAAAAACGAGCAACACCGATGATTTTTTTATTTACTTCTGCTTTATCTACAGCTTGCTTAGCAACTCTTGCAAGAGCTGGCCCCATCTTTCCGCCCACACCAAGGATGAGAATATCTCCGTCGAGTTCAGCGATTTCAGAAACCAGATCATCAGAGGGTTCTAATAATTTTTTGTAGGTTAATTCTACTTCTTTCATCAATTGTATAATTTTTTTTTCACTTTAATAACACGATGTACATATTGACTAAGTTTTTTGATGAACAGCAGTCTCAAATTCACTTAAGAATTTTGGTCGACTAAAATTATTTATAAAGAATGAATCAACAATAACTATTGGCGTTCCAATGTGGGGTGAAAAACCAGGGCTGGAGATAAGTGAAGGAGCGGCGGCTATGGCAAAGGTCCGATCACGCAGAAGCGGCCATATTGTTAACCTTGAGCTTCAAAGTGACAGTAGGCAATTGATAACGGCGAGAATGTTTCTTTCCTCAGCCGGATAGTTGATGTGGAATCGAATAGGATTTCACCTTTATAATCTCAGCGGGAAGCTCTTTGCTGTTCCAATGTTGATGAATAACCAATGCTGCTCCCACTGCGCTTGCTTGCGACACCGACGCCGCAAACACTTGGACATTCGGAAAAGCGTCAGCGAGCATGTGCATGTAAATGGAGTTATTGCTAAAACCGCCGTCGACAAAAATCCGGCTCACGGGAGTTCCCTTTAGTACCAAATTAGTACTTCGTACCTGCTGTTGCACGATGTCAGCGATCAACTGATGATATGCTGCGTCATAATCTTTGAATGGTGTCAGATCTCTTCGCACAAACTCAGATGGGCCGACCAAAGCGCCTTGTTGGAAAGAATTTGTTGAGTTTTCTCCCTTTAATCTCCTTAGCAAATCAAAGTCGACTTTTGCCTCTTTGTATCGAGTGATGTCAACCGCAAAATGCGCTGCTAGTCTTTTTACCTGTTGTTCGTGTTCATGCCCTGCAAAAAGACGGGAGGCTTTTACGGGGTTCGCGTCATAAGATAAATAGCACAAGCAATCCTGCCGAAGCTCATCGTCTGAAAGTAACGAGTGGTTGAAAGGATTTAGACTGATGCACCATGTGCCGGTTGACAACAAAACAAATGGTTCTTGAAACGACAAAAGATAAGGTATCAGTGCAGCAGAACTATCGTGCAGTCCGCCGCCCACCGGGACGCGATCATTCACGATTGCGTTGCATGGAAATATGTCTGGAAGTTTTTGCCGCATACCTTCGGTGTCAACCCATTCATGATACGTGTTCTGGTCGAAATTCCAAAGGTTGGTATGGCAACCGATGCTGGTAATGTCAGAATGCAAAGATGAATTAAGGATAAAGCTTAAATACTGTGGCAGATGTAACGCGTATTTTATTTTTTGAAACACTCCCGGTTTTTCCCATTTTAGCCTATACAATTGCATTCCAGAATTTAGATTTCCTAATACCGGAGAGGCTGTTGCTTTTGAAAACTTACTCTGTCCTCCATAAGTATCGTAGAAGTTTTGCAGCAGCGGCTGAGGATACGGTTTAAGATAGTTATACAATGGCGGCATCACAGCAGCACGTTCGTCGAGGTAAACAAAACTTGCACCGTATGCGGAAAAATTCACGGCTTTGACATCAAATCGTTCATCATTTGTGATTCTATCAAAAGATGTCTTGATCCAATTGGTCAGTGCGAACACATCTTCGCAGGGGAATCCATCTTCATCTTCAATTTCTTTCAGCTGGACAGTTTGTTCATATACAATTTTATAGTCTTCATCGAAGAGCAAAAGTTTTTTATTTGTTTTGCCCACATCAAAAATCAGGATTACAGGAAGTTTCAAACTCATAGACCAGTTGCCACTGTTTTAGATCCTCTTTCTTTAATTAATTGATCTCTTACTTTCAGTTGACGAAATATGTATATTGGATCGAGCGCGCCACCGCTCCTTAGCCTTGCTTCTGCGACAAGCGGCCTAACGTCGGTACGAAAAACATTTTGTAGAATTTCCTGAGCTGCGACTACGTCATTATGCTGCTGGGCCTCATTTAATTTCTTTCTGTCAATGAGCAATGCCTGCGCATAAGCAATCATGATTGCTTCCACGGATTGCAACAAATCTTCCAACGGGTCCTTCACGTTGTGACTTGCGTCGATCATCCAGGCGAGATCAGTTGCATGATTCATCTGTCTTGCATCCATACCGCCGACCAGTTCATTAAAGATCAAAAACAACTGGTA
>VBAU01000172.1 GCA_005883855.1 Bacteroidota bacterium | reverse complement strand
ATACCTGCATTGGTGATCTTGATGAATTTTGCCTTCTTTAGTTCTGCGATATTAGCAGCGCCGCAATAACCCATACCAGCACGAAGTCCGCCTGTATATTGATAAACTATTTCTCTTACAAGCCCCTTGTATGCTACGCGACCTTCGATGCCTTCGGGCACATATTTTTTTACGTCGTCTTCTACATCCTGGAAGTATCGGTCACTGCTGCCCTGGTTCATCGCTCCCAACGAACCCATGCCGCGATATTCTTTGAATTTTCGGCCTTCGTAAATAATCGTTTCCCCTGGACTTTCTTCAGTGCCTGCAAAAATGCTCCCCATCATTACCGAGTCCGCGCCAGCTGCAAGAGCTTTTACCATGTCGCCGGTGTAGCGAATGCCGCCATCAGCAATAACAGGAATAGTTGAATCTTTTAACGCAGCAGCCACTTCCATCACGGCCGTCAATTGCGGCACACCGGCTCCGGCGACTATCCTCGTGGTGCAAATAGAACCGGGACCGATGCCAACCTTCACTGCATCAGCACCGGCTTCAGCCAGCGCCTTTGCACCTTCGCCCGTTCCAACATTTCCCGCGATGACATTTATTTTTTTGAAATTCTTCTTTACATTTTTCAACGCACTGATCACTCCTTTGCTGTGTCCGTGTGCACTGTCGAGAGCGATCACATCCACACCGACATTCCTTAGCGCATCTACGCGATCAAGCAGGTCTTTTGTAATACCCACCCCGGCGCCAACAAGCAAACGGCCAAAACTGTCCTTCATTGCATTGGGATGACTGTAAAGCTGAAGTATATCGCGGTAAGTAATCAGCCCAATCAATTTCCCCGCCTTGCTGACTACTGGCAGCTTTTCGATTTTATACCGGCGCAAAATTGTCTCCGCTTTTTTCAGATCTGTGCCCTCAGGCGCTGTAATGAGATTTTCTCTTGTCATCAGTTCGCTTACCTTCCTTTCGGGATCATCCTCAAACCTTAAATCACGGTTGGTAAGAATGCCAACCAACTTTCCATTTCTATCAACTATGGGGATCCCACCAATTCTGTTGTCGCTCATCAATCTCATGGCGTCGCCTATCGTTGCATTTTCAAGAAGTGTGACCGGGTCAAGGATCATACCGCTTTCGCTGCGCTTTACTTTCCTTACCTGTTCCGCTTGCATGGCGATACTCATGTTTTTATGCAAAATTCCGAGACCGCCTTCTCGCGCAAGGGCAATGGCAAGAGTGGCTTCGGTTACGGTATCCATGGCGGCGGAAAGCATGGGAACATTGATGGTTATTTCCTTCGTCAGCCGGGTGGTGATATCTACGTCGCGCGGAAGAACCTGGCTGTAGGCAGGCATCAGGAGAACATCGTCGAAAGTAAGACCTTCACCAAAAAAATTGTCGCCATCAATTTGCTTACGGCGACCAACATTGTTACTGGAAACAGTGCGCCCGGGGGAACCGGCGGCGTGAGTAGTTATTATTGCCATGTGCAAAGATAGGCGGGCTGGCAAATATGTGCCAAATGAATTTTACTCGTTAGAAGCAAATCAATGCGTCCCACTACAGGCCATTCTCCTTTGCGCTCTCCGCGCTTTTTGGCGCTCTTTGCGTCCGTTAATTTGGACGCGAAGACCGCAAAGTGCGCAGGATTCTTTATCATCGAATAGGGAGTCAACTCACATCTACGCCATATAGAGAAGGGTTGCAGAATTTTGAACCTTGGAAAATTTGTTTGTTAAGAGATAGTACAAGGCCGAACAGGGCAATGAAGTAGCCTCTTCAATGTAAGTAGGCTGAATTACTCTTGCAAGCTTATGCGAGTGAATCCAATATTCCGAATAAAAATGTTGCTATGAGAAGCGCCAGACCCACAATGGTGGCCGATCTTTCCAGGTTTTCATGTTCCATAACGAATTCTTTTGAGCTTTGACAAATACGGATCAAACGTCCATAGCATTTTATCTAAATTCTATGCCAGCAATTCGAAAAATCGGAAAAACATGCACATTTATTTCCACTGAGGCATTTGCTGAATTAGTTTCAGGTCGATCCCGGTTTTTTCCCATGCAAAAGTGTAATGACCGTTTGTGATTACCAGGAATGAAACCGGAACACTTATGTTATATCTTAATACTTGCTGAAGGGTGCCGTCATTGAGTTGGATAGCCGGAGACTTGCATTCGACCATCATCCACGGCCGGTGCTCCTTATTATATACCAAAATGTCAAATCTTTTGACCAATTCTCCCAACCTGATCTCTTTTTCAAGAGCAATAAACGCAGAGGGGTAAATCAGACTTTGAGTAAGATATTGAATAAAATTCTGTCTCACCCATTCTTCATCGTTCAGAACGAGCCACTGTTTGCGAATACTGTCAAAAATGAACTCAATGCCATTCTCCTTTTTCAATCTGAATACCGGCTCGGGAAACTTTATTGAAATCATCGTCCAAAAATATATTTTAAATTAGCAGAATTTTAATTCAATGAAGACCAAAGAGGAAATCGTCCAAAACTGGCTACCGCGTTATACAGGTGAAAAACTTGAAAATTTCGGGAGATATTTTCTGCTCACAAATTTCAGTTATTACGTAAACATGTTTGCTGAATGGAACGAGGTCAAGGTTGTCGGAGTAGACAAACCTATGCAATGTGCCACTGCAGATGATATCACCATCATCAACTTTGGAATGGGAAGTCCTACGGCCGCTACGGTGATGGATCTGTTGAGTGCGGTTAAACCAAAAGCAGTTTTGTTCCTGGGCAAATGTGGAGGATTAAAAAAAAGAAACAAATTGGGTGATCTTATTTTGCCTATCGCGGCCATTCGCGGTGAGGGAACGTCTGACGATTATTTTCCACAAGAGGTTCCGGCTTTGCCGGCGTTCGCCCTGCAGAAAGCGGTTTCGACGACAATTCGCGACCATGCAGTTGATTACTGGACGGGCACTGTATATACCACCAACCGACGCGTGTGGGAGCACGACGACGAATTCAAAGAATACTTACAAAAAATCAGGGCTTACGCCATTGACATGGAAACAGCAACTATTTTCACGGTTGGCTTTTATAACAAAATTCCAACCGGGGCATTGCTCCTCGTTAGCGACCAGCCGATGATACCAGAAGGTGTCAAAACAGAAGATAGCGACAAACAAGTAACCGCAGACTTTGTTGAGCGTCATCTAAGGATAGGGATTGATTCTTTGAAGCAGCTTATCAATGGGGCGTTAACGGTGCGGCACCTGAGATTCTAATTGCCATGAAACTATTTTTTTTAATATACTCACTAGCCATTCTTACTCTTTCGGCTCACAACTGCAATAAAAAAGTGTCGCAGAACAAGTACAAAGGCAGATTGGAGATCGCCGGCATTTGTATGAACTACACGATCAAATTGCTCGAAGGCAATATTGATACGTCGAGGATCTCTTCAAATTGGGCGGATGATGTAACAGGCAAATCATATAAAAATGTTTTTGCTTTGGCGAATCCGTGCTCATTCCCGTCCTCGATAAAGCAAGGCGACGAGTTTTATTTTTACCTTGATACGGCCACAGAGAAAGGTTGCATAACATGTATGGCCTATTATCCCAAGCCTCCAAAAAAGTTATCGATTAGGGTTGCTGAAAAGTAATGGAGTCGTTGCTCACCATAGAAAACTTATCAGTTGATTTTATTTCGGATAAAGCGCACGTCGCTCGGGGGACGGAGGAAATAATAAGCGCTGTAAAAAATGTTTCCTTTTCAGTAAAGCGTGGTGAGATAGTTGGCATCGTGGGTGAATCTGGTTCCGGCAAAACCGTTACCTCACTCTCTATCCTGAAGCTTCTCCCTTCGCCGCCTGCCAGGTACACATCTGGCCAGATCTTATTTTCTGAAGATGGAAACAGGGTTGATGACTTGCTGCAAGAAAGTACTGACTAACTGCAACGAATCCGCGGGAATAAAATAGCGATGATCTTCCAGGAGCCGATGAGTTCATTAAACCCAGTGTTTAAATGTGGTCCCCAGGTTGTAGAGGCAATACTGGCTCACAAGGACATTTTATCCCGAGAGGCAAGACAACAGGCGATAGACTGGTTCTCTATAGTGAGATTACCTGAGCCAGCGAAAATTTTTGAGCGATATCCCCACCAGTTGAGTGGTGGACAAAAGCAAAGGATTATGATAGCGATGGCGATGAGCTGTCACCCTTCATTATTGATTTGCGATGAGCCGACCACTGCACTGGACGTGACCGTTCAAAAAACAATCTTGCGATTGATAAGGGAATTGCAGCAAGAACAAAATATTGGCGTCATCTTCATTACGCACGACCTGGGTGTTGTTGCCGAAGTCGCAGATAAGGCCGTCGTGATGTATAAGGGGGAAATCGTGGAGCAAAATGTCGTCAGCGAAATTTTCAATCGTCCTCAACATCCTTACACGAAAGCGTTGCTGGCGTGCCGTCCTGTGAATCATCAAAAAGGGGAGCGGTTGCCGGTGGTGGGGGATTTTATGAAGTCAGGAGTCGGAAGCCAGAGGTCGGAAGTCGGAAGTCAGTCGGAATTGATTCCTTCGAAGAAGTCAGAAATCAGAGCTCAGACTTCAGACCTCAAGCCTCAACATTCGATGCTATTGCGCGCTGAACATCTCTCCGTCTGGTTTCCGACAAAAAGGAGCGTATTCGGTAAAGCGCTTGAGTTTGTACAGGCGGTAGATGATGTGAGTTTTGA
>VBAU01000171.1:11008-12693 GCA_005883855.1 Bacteroidota bacterium | reverse complement strand
CGTTCGGCATTCTTGTGATCTATTTTAAATGATGTATGTTGAATGTTGAATGAAAAAAATCATTCAACATTAACTGAAGTGTTTCTTCATAACTCTTGAATAATCTGCCAGCGCAATTTCTGGCTCGACAATCTCAGGGTGCCAAAGCTTTTCCCATTCGAAGGAGTAATATCCCTTATAACCTCCTTTCGCCAGCGCATCGATCGCCTGGAAGATAGGAACGTCTCCCTGCCCCATGAGAACATATTGCACCTTTCCATCCACGAGCTTTGCATCTTTGATGTGAGTGTGACGAATATATTTTTTTAATCTCTTGTACACTTCAACTGGAGATTCCTTGGTTATCGTCCACATATTGGTTACGTCCCACACAAGTCCCGTGTGTCCATGACGGGCAGACTGCATGATTGTTTCGAGATCGTCCGTCTTGGTCAGATCGCCATGCGTTTCCATTAAGACGCTCACCTTTCCCCCTTTGGCGTAATCTCCCAATTCCAATAAGCCTTTAATGATCAGGTCCATTGTTTGATTTCTGTCCTGGTCCTTTGGAAGGCCATTCGGAAAGACCCTTATAAAGGGGCAATTTAGCTGCTCTGCCAAATCAATGAAGCGACGCGCATCATCTAAATTTTTTTTTCTTTCTGTAATGTCAGCAATGTGCATGTTAGCCGACGAACCAAGATCAACAAACTGTAGTCCTTTCTCTTTCATCATCCGCATTGTCGCCAATCTGCTTTCAGCAGTGTTGAATTCTTTGCATTTCGTAAGGTCCATTTCACGAAGTAAACCACGCACCTCTATGCCTGTGTAATCATGCTGCACTGCGAAGTCTGTGATCTTTTGAAAGTCCCAATCGGGACAACCGAGCGTGGAGAAGGATAAATGCGGGTTGTTTTTCTTAAAATCAAAAGAAGCATTGACAAAAGCACCTGCTAACAACAGCCCGGATGTCTGTAAAAATTGTTTACGGTTTGAAGTCTTCATTGATTACTCATTATTTATTACTCATTATGCCGACGGTTACGGTCGGCATCCGGACCAGCTTCGCTGCGTCGGGACTCATTACTCATCATTCACCTCTCAAAGCCCACCATTTTATGCAAGGCCACCGGGTCGTATTGTTGGCCTTCTTTTATTACCATCCATACGTTGCGGATGTTACGGATCTCTTTCAATGGATCACCATTAACGATCATTAGATCGGCTTGTTTGCCCGCCTTAACAGAACCCGTTCGCTTGTCCATATTCATTACTTGTGCGGGAACAATAGTGGCAGTTTGTATAGCCTCCGTGGGAGTGAGACCAGCCTGCACATAGAGTTCCAGTTCACGAGCAACACTGTAGCCCGGAAAGCCCATGTCTGTGCCTGCAACTATGGGGATGCCTTTGTCATGCATTGCCTTTACGAGATGTAGCATCGTTTCCATGCGCGGCCTTGCCAGCTTCGCCTGGTCGGCGGGCATGCCCATATTTTGAAACAAAACCTGTAATGGCGTAGGAAGAGTATTAAAGTTTGGCTCCATTTCCCGGATGTCATCTTTGACCGAACGAAATATCATTTCATATACTCCGAGAGTGGGATCAATCACTGTATGATGTGCTTTCAGATAATCTAATAACGCAGCATTACTGGTGTCGCGAAGATCGGCTGATTTATCCGGGTTCTTCTTCATCATAGCATATAC
>VBAU01000171.1:9283-10956 GCA_005883855.1 Bacteroidota bacterium | reverse complement strand
TAACTGTGAGTCCCAGTCTATGCGCTTCATCGGTGATGACTCTGACAATTTCTGGGGTTACTGAACTGTATATCTTTATTTGCGCAAAACCATTGTCTTTATACATCTTCACGTCCTTAATCGCCTCATCTCTTGTTGCCGCCCTCACAATGCCAACCCCTGCAGGTCCGGGACCATCTATCACGCCAGCTTTTATGATGAAAGGTCCAATCCCCTTGTGTGAATCAATGGCCGACTTGATAGCATTGATATAACCGAATTCATTGGCACAATCGCGCACCGTTGTGACTCCCGCGGCGAGATAAGCTGGGCCCCACTCTGCTTGTTCGAAATGTGCGTGCATGTCCCACAGTCCCGGAAGAATCGTCTTGCCTTCGGCGTGAATAACCGTGGCATTTGCAGGGATCTTAACGGCGCCGGCCTTACCTACTTGTTTTATTAGACCGTTCTCAATGATGATGACTGAATTATTGATGGGTTCATTTTCTTCTACTTCAACTACGTTTCCTCCAACAATCGCTAACAACTTATTTTTTGAAAAATCCGTCCTCATTGAAGCACTGAACAATTGCATCGCGTAAGTAGCAGCCCGGCTGATCAGTTCGGGCAGCAACGATTCATAGTCTGCCGCCATCATTTCTACTTTGTCTCCTTCTGCATCATTGGTGATGAGACAAACAAGATTTCCCTTTTGATCTGTCCAGATGATTTCATTGCCCCATATCACGCCACTGACCAAAAATCTTTCAAGCACCAATGGTTTATTCATAAAAGACATCTCGTCCTTTCCCTGCTGGCTAATGCTTACCACTCCGGTTGGCAACATGTTAATGTTCTTCGGCTCACCGTGCTTCCTCCAGTATTGTAACAATACCATTTGAATAGTGCCCGGAGAATAACCTCCAACAGGAAATGAATTTGGTTTAACTGCCTCGGAGTATGCAGAGTCATTGACACGAACGAACGCCGTTTTATTTTGGATGCGAACTGTATCATTAATTGTTGAGAAGCGGGAAGTATTTCCCTTTATGAAAAGACTAAGAGGCTCGTGGTCAGTCGTTGCGACAAGATGAGCCTTTAATGGGACAGGCGTAGTCCGGTCGACAAACTTAAAGTCTATGTCGTAGGTGATGTTGTTTTCCCCGACGGTCCGTTTGTACGTTTCCCTACCGATATTCTGCGCGAACTTATGTAGAAAGAAAGTGGCGGTATCGTTCCTCTGCGCTATACAACCACTAACATTAATGATGAAGATTGTGTGTATGAGAATTCTTTTCATTGACAGTGTTTGGTTATAATCCTATCTCAGTTCCGGTAAATTTACCTTGTTTGCGTATAAATTTTGAAATCGCCTTATTAAATTGTTCAGGTTTGTCCATATTCATTATATGACCCGCTCCTTTTATTGAAACAAGTTTCGCGTCTTGAATTCCCTTTGCTAAGGTAGTCGCTACCTGTTTACATATTGGTAAGTCATAGTCAGCCGTAATCACCAGAGTGGGCATTTTTAGTTCATCTAAATGTTTTATTGCCTGAGGAAATGCGTATTCTCTTTTGCTGGGATGTAAGTGTCGCCACCAGGAGTACTCGTACCCCATTTTTAATAACACATCAAGAGCCTTCGACGATTGCACCGATCTACTAAGACAATTGTCTCCTGTCCACAAAAAATC
>VBAU01000171.1:4798-9223 GCA_005883855.1 Bacteroidota bacterium | reverse complement strand
CGGAGTTTGCTTTGAATTCATTAAGGTCATCACCCGCCACTCTCGGACCAATTGGGATCAGCGAAAGACATTTCTCTGGGTAAGCAAGTGCAAAATCTATGACAATAAAACTTCCGTACGATAAGCCACATACATGTGCTCGTTCAATTTTCAAATAATTCAAAAGAGCTAACAGATCATCGCAGTCTCTGTAGACCTCTTCTTCTTTTGGCAGAGCAGATTTTCCAAATCCGCGAAGGTCATAGCGCAGCACTTTGTACTTCTTTGACAAATCGCTCATTTGAAAATCCCAGAAACGACGATCGCCGAAACTGCCGTGGACAAAAACGATTGCCTGTCCTTGACCTGCTACCTCGTAATAAAGCCGGGTGTTATTCACTTCGGCGTACCCGCTGTCGACGGCGTGCCTGGCCCTGGGCTGGCCGAAGAGCATTCCTTCAAAAAAAATAAATGCTGTAACCAAAATGCCCTTGATCATTGCAATGTTAATTGATCCTCCGTGATTCTTTGTGTTGCCTTCGTCACTTCTGTGTTTAAATCTATACCACGGAGACACGGAGTGCACAAAGGGACACAGAGGACTATTTCAATCTATCTAGAATATCTAAATGATGGTCTTTGGCGGCCTGCTGCGCGAGTGGATAACCCGCGTCAGCGTGACGTATGACACCAATTCCCGGATCATTTCGTAAAACTCTTTTCAATCTTTCATCGGCATCAGTTGTCCCATCGCAAACGATCACCATGCCTGCGTGTATGCTATACCCCATGCCTACTCCACCTCCTTGGTGCAGGCTCACCCACGAGGCACCGCCTGCGGTGTTCACCAATGCATTTAGTATAGGCCAGTCAGCTATGGCATCACTCCCATCCATCATAGCTTCGGTTTCTCTGTTTGGTGATGCAACAGAACCTGTATCCAAATGGTCACGACCAATTACAATAGGTGCCCTCACTTTTCCCGTTCGCACGAGTTCATTGAATGCAAGTCCGGCTTTTTCTCTTTCGCCTTGTCCAAGCCAGCAGATTCGCGCTGGCAATCCCTGGAAAGCAATTTTTTCTTTGGCAAGATCCAGCCAGCGTAGCAGCGATTTATTTCCCGGAAATAGATTACGCACCACCTGATCGGTAACTGCTATATCATTCGCCTCACCACTCAAAGCCGCCCATCTAAATGGTCCCCTGCCTTCGCAAAAGAGTGGCCTTATGTACGCAGGAACAAAACCGGGGAAGTCAAATGCATTTTTGAGTCCACGTTCCTGCGCCCTTGCGCGGATGTTATTGCCATAATCAAATGTGATGGAGCCCATGTTCTGCAACTGTAACATCGTTTGCACGTGCAACAGTATGGAGTTGTAGGCATAGTCAATATATTGTTTAGGGTTTTCCGCGCGCAACACCTTAGCGTATTCATAACTCATTTCGTGCGGCCAATAAGTGAGCGGATCATGCGCCGATGTCTGGTCGGTGAGTGTGTCGGGAACAATGTTGCGCTCCACCAGCCGCTTGAGCAAATGAACGGCATTGCATTGCACACCAATACTGATGGCTTTTCCTTGTGCCTTGTACTCTTGTGCCTTGTCTATTGCCTCATCAATATCGGTCATCTTTACATCAAGATACCCTGACATAATCCGCTTGTCAATGCGCCAGGGCTCCACTTCTGCAATGAGAGCCACGCCTTCGTTCATTGTGATGGCCAGTGGTTGCGCACCACCCATGCCGCCCAGACCTGCGGTTACATTAAGTGTTCCTTTGAGTGTTCCATTAAAATATTTTCCTGCGATGGAAGCATACGTTTCATAAGTGCCCTGTACAATGCCCTGGCTGCCGATGTAGATCCAGCTGCCAGCAGTCATCTGGCCATACATCGTTAATCCTTTTCTCTCCAGCTCATCAAAGTGATCCCAGTTGGCCCAGTTAGGAACAAGCTGGCTGTTGCTGATAAGTACCCGCGGTGCATCTTTATGTGTTTTCATAATACCAACCGGTTTGCCGCTCTGGATGAGTAGAGTTTCATCGTTCTCGAGAATTTTAAGTGCGGCAATGATTGCGTCGAGTGCTTCGAAATTTCTTGCAGCCTTGCCCCTGCCACCGTACACAATGAGCTCGTCAGGTCTCTCAGCAACTTCGGGATTGAGATTGTTTAGAAGCATGCGGAGTGCTGCTTCCTGGATCCAGCCTTTACAACTGAGTGTTGTGCCTATCGGAGTTTTGTATTTGACGCGATCGTATTGGGATTTTGTTTGCGTTTTCATGCAATGCTTTTTTGAGTACTTCGAAATGCTCGGACTGATAAGGCTAAATTACAGATAACCGATTGTACCTTTATTTCTTTCCAACAAAAGCTGACTGTTTATGGCTGAAATCTTAACCATCAAATGGCTGGAAGAGCCGGAAGATCACAATTATCCTGCGGCGCTTTCTTATCTATCCCTCATCTATGACGAAGGCACTGCAGCAAAAATGGTGGACGACCTAAAAGCAACGTCCGTTTCGCAATTCAAGGCAAAGGATATTTTTCGGAGCTCTTCATTGTCCTTGCTTGGTGTAAGCAATTTTCATGTCAACAAAGACAGGAAGAAAATTAAAAAGGGAACGAGCCTTTCTCCCATTCTGCTTGTAAGGGACACTTCAAACGGAAAAGTGATCATTGCCGATGGCTATCACAGAATGTGTGCAGTCTACTCATTTGATGAAGACGCAGTTATTCCATGTAAAATAATTTGACGGAAGCAAGGTTAGACAGGTAGTAAAACAAACTTATTACTTTAGATTCTTCAAACCTTTTATCAGCTCATCTACTGAAATCTCTTGTCCGTATGAAGAACTTAGCTTTTGATCCTTATCGTAGAGTGCCGTAAATGGCATGTTCATTAATTTATAATAGTTCCGCAATTGATACGATGTCCCTTCCGTCCCCACATTGATGTTGGAGTAATTATGAGTCTTATATTTTTTCTCAAATGCGGCAACTTCCGCAACTGGTTTGAACGTAACCATTACGATTTCAGCTTTTTTAAGATTGTTTATCCTTTTGAAAACGCCATTCATTAACTTCTGGCAATGATCACAGTCGGGATCAAAATAGATAACGATGATAGGTTTGTTCCTTGGTAGATCAGTCGCGCTAAAGACGGTGTTGTTCGAAAGATACATCTTAAACGGAGGCAGGGACGATTGTGAAAACGTCAATGAGGAAAACAAACATGCAACAGAAACGCAAACCATAGTTATGGACGAAAACTTCTTGTTCATGATCGATCCAAAAAAAATTATTTCAATTGTTTACCGGTGTTCTTTAAAACTATGAATGGTGGCCCCTTTGCCCAATTCATGTTTGGTTTGCCAGGGTTGGAACCAAGACTAAAATTTCCAAGCACGAGGTCAATTCTTCCATCGCCATCAATATCACCGGCGTCCATGGTCAGCCACCTTCCCTGGCTGGCATCAGGAAAGCTGTACGGCTGAAAGTCAAAATTGCCATTGTTCTCCAGGTAAACAAAGCTTTCCTGGGGCTGGTGTTCATAGTCCGCAAAAAAAGAAATGGCTGCAATGTCCAAATCCCCATCGCCATCGTAATCTCGTGCAATCGCCTTATAACATCCATCAATTGGGAAAAAATATTTCTGTTGAAAATTATTTGACCCATCATTTAAGAAAATGTAAACACCATGATAAGGTTTTAGCACGGGAGAATAGTCCGCGTTATCCCCGCACGTGTAAACAATGTCTGGGTGACCATCATGGTTGAAATCATCAAGTTCGAAATAAGATGAACCGTATACCGAGGGAAAGCGAAGGACTTCTTTCGTGTCAAAATTGCCATGCCCTTTGTTGGTAAATAAAAATATTCCTTCCTCGCCCTGGGCAAACAATACCCACAGATCCGGCGCGCCGTCATGGTTGTAATCATTGACGTAAGCCTTGATGGCACCAGGTGCAGCTCTCAACACATGCCGAGTAAATTTGTTGTTCCCCAAGTTCTCCATCCATGAAAGTGCGCCAATGAGATTACCAAACTCGCAAACGATGTAATCTTCTTTTCCGTCATTGTTTAAATCTGCGCTTACAATCTGAACCGGTCTTCGCAACTTGTCGAACAGGGCTGTAGTATCTTCTGCCATTTTTCCCAGTGAGTTGACTCTTATGAATTGCCCTTTGCCATACTTACCGTTGTTTGGATTTAAGACACCAATGTTACAAGCAAGCATTCTGTTATTACTGAAATCAATATCTACAGTCGGACCGCTGCATTTTACTGAGTCCGCAATTTCGAACCGCTTGTTGAGAAAGTAAATATTTCTTTTAAAAACATCGCTAATGATCAATGGATGCAAAGAATCGTTGCTTCTTATTTTCACAAAGGATGTAGTTGGATTTTCGTAAGTGAAAGTTGGACGTTGAACGCTGAATAGTGGCAAC
>VBAU01000171.1:0-4744 GCA_005883855.1 Bacteroidota bacterium | reverse complement strand
GATGGATTGCTTTCGCTCCTGTTTTGGCAGACTATCAGGTGAAGTGGCGACATAATAGTCAATGATGTTCTTCCATTCATCTGAGGTCAACATAGGTTTGGTCGGATAAAAAATTGTGTCGAGCTCCGGATCGTGCTTGTATGAAGGATAAGTTTGGTAACCATATTGAAAAATGCCAAGCCTGGGGCCCATATTAGGCAAGACGCCCTTCTCCCAGCTTTTGCTATCCAATAACGACGGATCTGGCAACAAGTGGCAAGACTGACAATACTTAATTGCCAACTCGTGTCCTTTCTCTATACTCGCAAGCGACACATCCATGTGAGAACTATTCCTGTGATAGTTCTTGCAAGACCACAGGAGGGCAATTAAAAAAATAACGACCAGGGAGGACGTAGTTAGACGTTGTATGGTTACGAGTTTTTGAATGCTAACGGGGTTTACTACAAATTTATGCGGCGAGTGGTGCCATCGGAACTTTTTATCTCGATTGACCGTACGTTTTCATCAACATTTATGAAGCGACTACACTGTGACAAAAACGAATTTCCAAAATATACTTCTTCCTTTCTTTTCTTTCCATTAGCCAGGGTTAGAAAAACGTCTTTATCCTTTTGCCCTAACAGAACAAATTTTTCAGTTGACTTTTTATGAGTGAAAATTTTCAACGGTCCTCTATTTTGTGATGCCGCCAACAGGTAATTGTTGTTTTGGCCCCTCAATTTTATGAGCGCCTTTGCATCCCCCGGAATGAAGACACCTGATTGCAATATTGTCTGTGGGGCAAAATTACCATTGCCGTCACCCAGCAAAACAAGTCCATTCATAGCATCATATCTCCCGTTGAAAACTTCGTTGCCGTAGTCATTTCCACTAATGGCCACATCCAGGTTGCCATCATTATTAAAATCGTCCACAACCATACCATTCAAGGAGGATATCTGTGCTGCATCAGGCAAAGGATGTAATTCAAACTTCCCATTGCCCTCATTTTTCAAAAAGCAACTTTTGAAATTGTTCGCATGAGAAATTAGTACACCCTTCATTTGACCCTCGGGAAAAATCTGATGAACGTCCGCATCAGCAAATGCTTTATAGGTGAGAAATTGTTTTCTCACACCAGGCAGTTGACTCACGATATCATCACGGTTCATCGCTGTATACTCTTTTTTTACTCCTTTTTTATCTTTCAGAAAAAGAGTAACGATTGCATCCACGCTGCCGTTGTTGTCAAAATCCTTGGCGTAGACACTAACCGGGTACTTATCACTCGCCCGTAAAAATGAGTTCTGTCCCAGGTTTCCGACGATGTAGTCTATATCGCCATCGTTATCGAAATCGCCTGCAACGATGCTGTTCCACCATCCTATTTGATTACTGACTCCCGATTGTGCCGTTACATTTTCAAGTTTGCCATGGTTGTTTTTGAGAAAAGTGATCGGCATCCATTCACCAACTACAATTAGGTCCGTCCACCCGTCGTTATCGAAATCCGTCCAAATGGCATCACAGACCATCCCAATATTTTTCAACGATGGCGCAATTTCATTCGTAACGTCGGTAAATTTTATCTGCCCTTTTTTAGAATCATTACGATAAATGAACGAAGTGACAGGGAGTGGATATTTGCCTGGCATACACCTTCCTCCCACAAAAAGATCGAGATCCCCATCATTGTCGAAGTCAACCGCTTTGACACAACTCTTGCTTGTATAATTGAGTGGCAACGCAGAAGAATCCATGACGAAATCCCCTTTGCCATTGTTGACGAACAGTTGATCCTGGTAACTTTTTGTGTTGGCAGGAAATTCGTCGCTGCCGCTTGTGCAATAGAGATCAAGATCGCCGTCATTATCTGCATCGAATAACAGCAACCCCATATTTTCGCATCTTACGGCATTGGGTGCCATTAGCGGCAAATGCTTCCTCTCAAACTTGCCGTTGGATTGCTGGAGAAAAAATGTGCCGGGATAGTCAGTCGAGCCGCCAATGAAAATATCATCAAGACCATTTCCGTCAACGTCGCCCGCCGCCAAACCGGGACCATACTGAGATAATTTATGGGGGAGTAATCTCTCCCTGTCAAAGTCGATGTAATCTTTTTCTTCGTGAGAATAGTTGATACCGGAAGACGTGGTGACGTCGGTGAACAGTGCGCTGTTTGTAATCGCGTCATGTGTCCAGGAGTCCGGGAGAGAGGCATTTTTTATGTCAACCAGGAGCGTTTGGTTGACTTTTACATTTGTCAATTTTTGTTTTTTATTTCCCGGCCACCTGATGATCACTGAATCAATCACCGGAACATTTCCCAGTCCAAAAAAAGCTCCTGATTCGATGGTAGAAAGGTAGCCGCGATACGGTGAGTTCTCGTAGAATTGTTTTTCATTTTTATTGAAGTAGATCTCTGCCCACGCGCCCAGGCCATCTATATTCCTGTTATCCCCCCGGAATTTTATCTCCAGATAATTTGCAGTGGTTTTGTTTTTCGCATTTATCGTGTTCTCATAAACAAAGGCCTCATCATTAATATTATTGACCACCATATCCATATCGCCATCGTTATCCAAATCGGCATATACAGCCCCGTTTGAAAAGGATGGAACAGTAAGTCCCCATGATTCAGTTGCATTATCAAAATGGACATTGCCTTTATTTTGAAACGCGTAATTGTGAAGTTTCACCTGCGGGATCTGGCTTAAAACATAATCTTCACTTGCGATGGTGGAAGACTCTCTACGAAAGGCAATAAAATCATGATCCGTCACATCTCTGGGAAATCCGTTTGTTACAATAATATCCCGATAGCCATCATTATCGAAATCTGCTACCAATGGCGTCCAACTCCAGTCTGTCTCGGAGATACCGGCCATAAATCCTACATCACCAAAAACAGGATCGCCAACAGAGTCATTCCCATTCACTCTCGAACCCATGTTCAATTGCAATGAGTTTCTTACATACTGGTATTGGTATCCAAAATAGTCGCTTTTTTGGTACGTGTAATAATTTGCAGAGCCGAGCATGGTCTTCTTGCGATAGTTGTCTTCCGGATCCATGTCTAACTCAACCACGTCCGAGAGACCGTCGTTATTGATATCGATCACATCCTGCCCCATTCCATTGGCAGATGTATGTTTGAAATAGGATGTGGCTTTGTTGGTAAACGTGCCATCGTGGTTGTTGATATAAAGAAGATCATTTGAAATGAAATCGTTTGTGACAAAGATGTCTTTCCATCCATCCCGGTTAATGTCACAGATGTTTACTCCATGACCGTAGCCTTCAGTAGTGACACCTGCCTGCTTCGTAACGTCGGTAAATACCGGGTGTTTCAACGTGCTGTCCCAATCATTACGATACAATTTCCCGGTGCTTGGGAAAGAGCCATCTGTGATAATTGGACGAAATATGGAGGGATTATTTCCTTTGATAATTTGATTGACCACCAAATAAACATCAAGATCTCCATCATTGTCATAGTCAAAAAAGGCCGCCATGGTTGTGTGGGTCGTATCATTCAAGCCATATTCAGCAGCCATTTCTTTGAAATGAGGAACCCCGTTTTTATCTGCCCCCTGGTTAATGTATAAAAGGTTTTGGCGTTTGTGCGGATCAGGCAATATGGAAGCACTGACGTAAATGTCGGGCCAGCCGTCGTTGTTTATATCCACAACAGTAGCTCCCCTGCACCATTCTCCCGCACCGTTGACATTTGCGACATCGGTCACGTCCTCGAATTTAAAATTGCCTTTGTTGAGATATAATTTGTTTGGGACCTGGTTCCCTGTGAAATACAAATCCTGCAAACCGTCCCTGTTAAAGTCACCAACGCCGACTCCGCCACCGTTATAAATATTGGTGAGTTCAATAGGATTCACCGAATCGTTTTCAACTATATTATTGGCGAAATGGATCCCGGAGTGTGCTGAGGAAATTTTAGTAAAGAGGGTCGCCCTTTGCCTGCATGAGCTGAGAAGAATAATGGCAGAGGAGACAACTAACGCACCAATCGTTTTCATTAAACCACTTTGAAGCAGAAGAATAGTACGATAAAAAAGAGGCGAAGTAAATATACTTCACCTCTTCGTCAAAGTTCATCAAAAAATATTAATTAATAGCCAGGATTTTGCACAAGGCGTCCCGTTCCATCGGAATTCATCTTATCAATTTCCGCCTGAGGAATTGGCATATACTCATTCTTGCCAGCCACAAACACAGCGTTCTTCTTCAAAGGTCTGAACGATTTCTCGCGTTGTATAAACGTGTTTATTGTGGTAGCTGCAATTCCCCATCGAACAAGATCAAAGAAGCGGTGGCCTTCCATCGCGAGTTCCAACCTTCTCTCCATTTGAATAGCCTTTGTGGCGAATGCTTTATCAGGAAACGAAGCGTACAACCCAATGTTGTAGGTATCCGCGTCAGTTCCTCCCGTAAATACTGCGGCACCGGCAGTGTAAGTTCCTCCTTTCTTTACCCAAGCCTCAGGATGGTCCTTCATCCTGGAACGTACTTTGTTCACGTCCGCCATTGCACCCACTAGGTCGCCTGCATCCGCCTTGCATTCAGCTTCCCACAATAGAATGTCTGAAAAACGAATTATGTTTACGTTGTTTGCAACCAGCTCCGTCGGTCCCCAGTAAGCACTTCCCACATCGGTGTAATTCTTTTGTGAAGATGCATACACGTTCTTAATAGGGCTTTTGTTACCATCATTGGTGGGGTTCCTTATCCAGGCTGTACCAGG
>VBAU01000170.1 GCA_005883855.1 Bacteroidota bacterium | reverse complement strand
CGTTCGGATACATCATTCTTTTATGGCAGCAATAAACAAAATCCAGTCTTGCACAACCTAAATGGTTGATCTCGGAAGATGGAATTACCGATCGGCCGCATCTGCCGAGACGAGGCCAGCTGCGTTCTGCAGATCCAAAATGAAATGGAATAGTTTTTCATCACGGCATAGGTTTCACCACAGGCATAGTTAGACGGAGTAAACACACACTTAGCCTATGTGAACCGTTCCTTTGTGCCTATGTGGTGACAGTAACACCTATTTGATCAACGTTGAAGTTCCCTTCACCTGGTATTTCTTTCCATCAAAACCCACAGCGCTTACTATCCAAACAAAAACTTGTGTGCCCTGCTCCTGACCATTGAAATTCCCATCCCATCCTTGGTCCATGTTCGAGGTTTTGAATACCAACTGGCCCCCGCGATTATAAATGGCGAAATATTCCAGCTGTTTGATGCCGTTATATCGTGGTCTAAGCAGTTCGTTGAGTCCATCATGATTCGGTGTGAATGCGGTCGGAACAAGTATGCCAGGAAATTTAAAGACTCTGATTTTGACATCGTCCGTAGCTGTGCAACCAATATCAGTAACAGCAGTTAAATAAAATATTTGGTCATTTTGCAAAACAGCAGTGGAAGTTGCGTCCGAAGCGGAACTGAGGCCCGTGGCGGGCGACCAAGTTAATGATGGGTTTCTTGCCAAATCTCCTCCCCAACTTCCATTCAGTATAAATGGTTTGTCTGCCTGCACCGAAGTATCATTGCCAGCATTGGCATAAATGGATTCAATGTGAAGTTGACACGTTGTATCGTTGGATGTGCATCCAAGATCCGAAGTAGCTGTGAGATGAACAGTTTTATTTCCCCCCGTTGAGTAAGTATGCACAGGATTTTGCTGGGCAGAAGTCGAGCCGTCGCCAAATTTCCAATTCCATTTTGTGATGATCGAAGAATTATCTGCTTGCGCACCGTTGAACGCAACCGGTCCCTTCCAGCACGCGTTACTCGGCGATTCAAGAGTGACAACCGGAGTGCTGTGAACAGAAAACGTTTTTGTTATTGTATCCGCCTTGCACCCATAAATGCTGGATACCGCGAGACTAATCCGGTGCGGCCCTAATGAAAGATTGGAAAATACAGGTTGCTGATCTAACGAGTTCGTGCCTCCATCAAGCGTCCAATTCCACTGCGACACCGCACCAAAGCTGCTGGATGATCGATCCGTAATTCCGAGGATCTTATTGGTGCACGTATCAAACAAATCAAAATCAGCGATCGGCTTTGCACCAATGTTGATCTTTTCCTTTACCGTGTCACTTACACATCCATCGGCTCCGGTAATGACGTGCTTGGCAACGTAAGCACCAGGTAAAGAATAATTATGTGGCGGTGGATTTTGCGCTACGCTCGTTGCTCCATCACCAAAGTCCCAATAAAAATTCTGAATTGTTGTGAATGATTCGGACTGATCTGTAAAAATTACCGGGTTACCAATGCAAGTTGAACTATCGGGAAGATTGGTTGTAAAGTTGGGGTTTAATGATGTGCAGAATTGCTGAACATTGTAAGCCCCGCCCGTAGCGGCACTAAATCCCCAATACACCATCGGGTCATTTTTGAAAACATCTTTCACAAGGTCATACTGCGCCTGCAATCGAAACTGCCCATCGAAATATGTTGTTAGGGTATGTGTTGGAGCATCCCAGGTGATCCGAAGTACATGCCATTTGCAATCCTCAATGTTTACGTCGGTAGCTGACGCCTGCACAGGACCTGCCAGGTCATTGCCATGAGTTATGACTCCATTAAGCTGAATGCTGATGTGATCGTACCATGGATCGTTACGATTGAAGTTTTGCCACGTGTCCAATGAAATGCCGACCGAAGGCGCTATGCCCTCGAAACCCATTCCTTCACCCGCCGTGCCGAGCTTGGTGCTTATTGGCTGAAGGATAAAAACGATTCCATCTGCGCCGGGATAATCGAGACAACCGAGGTACACATTGAAATGAAAGTCGAACGAATTATTCAGGTTGATCTTATTGCTGTTCCAAACGCTGCCACTATCAAAAAGTTTTTCTGTCGTCAGCGTATAACAATTACACCTGTTCTGGCGCGCCGATCCATTTAAAATATATTGGGAACGCGAAGCGGTGGAAAGAAAGAGCACAAGCAGGGTCAGGAGGGATTGATGGCTCAGCGTTTTCATGTTTTGGCGCTCACACGTTTCTGCTCAAGATAAAAAACATATCACAGATAAAAACTGATTCAGGCACTGAGCCTTGTCATTTCCCACTCCTTCCTTCCAAGACCGGGGAATACATGTCTCTCGCTATGGTAAGATGAGCGCACCAGCGGCCCGCTTTCAACATAATCAATGCCAAGGCTGTAGCCTATTTCACGATATTCCGCAAATTCGTCCGGGTGAACAAAGCGAACCACGGAAAGATGGTTTTTGGTAGGCTGGAGATATTGTCCCAGCGTGATGACATCAACACCGACGTTGCCCAAGTCATGCATCGTTTGGACCACCTCTTCTTTGCTTTCGCCAAGCCCAAGCATAATACCGCTCTTGGTCCGCATGCCGCCTTGCTTCAAAGTTTTCAGTACATCCATACTGCGCCAGTATTTTGCCTGGATCCGCACTTGTCGTGTTAATCGCTCTACTGTTTCTATATTATGACTTACAACTTCAGGCGCTGCATCGATGACACGCTGAATATTTTCTCTTTCTCCTTTAAAATCAGGAATAAGGGTTTCAAGAGTAGTGTCAGGGTTGAGAGTCTTAACCGCCTTGATCGTATTGTACCAAATGATGGAACCGCCATCCTTTAATTCATCGCGGTCGACAGAAGTAATGACGGCATGTTTCACCTTCATCAGGCAAATCGCTTCAGCAACACGCTGCGGCTCATCCCAGTCAACCGGATCAGGACGACCTGTAGCAACGGCGCAGAAACCACAACTACGTGTGCACGTATTGCCAAGGATCATGAATGTGGCCGTACCCGCTCCCCAACATTCGCCCATATTCGGACAATTACCACTCTCGCAAATCGTATGAAGTCGATGAGTGTCGACAAGATTGCGAACGTGTTTATAATTCTCCCCGATAGGAAGCTTCACCCGAAGCCAATCGGGTTTCTTGGGTTTAGGTTGTTCTCTTATTTCGATCATAATCTAGGTAGCGTACATGGCTTAATTGCTAGTTGCTCACTTGTCAGTTTCATTCGACTATGCCTCAACAAGTCACCAATCAAATCATTAAACAATCAAGCCATCAAACAATTAAAACATCTACAAAAATACATGGATTATTTTCGTTTGCCAAAGGCGAAGGCAACATGGCCCTGGATGAAGAATTGTTGTTGCTTATCAAAAAGAAGGATTGGAATTTTTTCTGCGTAGGCATCAACACTAAGCCCCACTTCAATCATTGTGACCGTTTCATTGTAATGCGCCAGGTCAAAACGCAAGGCTGCTTTTGCAAAAAGCCCTGGCTCAAACTTTATTTCTCCCCATCCTTTGCCCAAGCCAGCTCCGCCCTGGATTTTCGATTGATCCAAAAAATCAGCACTGTCCTGTGGCGTATACTTTATTTCCCTGGTGCCATTCTGATCAGTCACTTGTAGATAATATGGGCGCAACATACCCAGGGAAAAACCAACCTGGTAGACACCGGCAACAGCGACTCCGTTTTTATTTCCTTTTTGACCGAAAAGATACTGCTGGCCAAGACCAAACTTCAATTGATAGAAATTGTTGACCTTGCCATATATGTAGGGATTACCAAACGAAAAGATATCGGTCGTGCTTTTTTCCTCTTTTGAATCCTTTATTTCAGTAAACTCGGCAATATAGATATTGGCCTTGCGGCGCGTTTTTGCCTTACCCAGCTCGTAAAATATTCCGTATCCGTTTGTCCTAAGCTGAATTCCAAAAATACTCTGTTTGTTGTAGACCAATGCACCCTCTTCTTGCTGGCGGACCAGCGCATTGATCCGTTGCTGACGTTCCTCTCTACGTTGTTGTTTTGAAGATTTTTTGCCTGTTGAGTCCTGCGCAGATAAATGAAAACCGGTGATGCTAATGATAGCTACGATGATAAATCTTTTCACAAATTCCCTT
>VBAU01000169.1 GCA_005883855.1 Bacteroidota bacterium | reverse complement strand
AAGGAACTCCAATGCTCTATTTCATGGCAGAATATTTCTTGTCATATTCAGCAGCTTTAGCCTTGTCTCCTTTGGCGGTGTACATGTCGCCCAACATGATGTACATGTTTTTCAACGTATGTTTCTCCCTCCCGTTGGTCGCCGTACCCTTCGCCTCAAGAAGCGCAGTGACCTTCTCCGTGTAAGGCAAGGCCTGGTCGTATTTTGTGATGGCCTTTGCTTTAAGATCATTTTTCTTTTTTACATCATCAGGCTTGGTGCTTTTTATTTTTTCAGCTTCATTGACCTGATCCAACCCCTGGTTGTAATACAACTGCGCTATGATAAGATTTGAACTCAATGGTTCATAGTCTTTAGCGAGCGTCTTTTTTATATTTGCTTCAATTTTGGCAGCTATTGCATCATAATCTGCCGGTTTCTTGTCGGCAGTATTCTTAATGTACAAATAATCGAACATCTCCGACGCATACGAGAGCGAGTTATTCAGGCTGTCTGGTTGCATAGCAATCAGCTGTTCATATGCACTGAAAAGCTCCGGATAGTTATTGCTCTCCCTGGCCTGGTCAATCTTAATTGTAACGAAGTATGAATCGTTCGGATAAATCTGTCTTCCCAAGTCAAGGTATTTATTGAAATTGGCTTCATCCTTTTTTGTTTTATAGTAAGAAGTTAAGAATTGATAAGGAATTACGTAATCTGGTTCTTTCCCGATTTTGGCATCGGCGAGACGGCTAAAATATTTCGCGGCGTCGTCGCTTTTGTCCTGTTTCATTGCGGTAAATCCGGCCATAAATACCATACTGGTGTCCACCGCGGGTACGCTGAAATTGTTAAAGGACAAATGCTTTTCGTTGAGCCACGATCCGAATTCAATTGTTTTTTTGTACCCCTCAAGGGCGCCGGCCATATTATTGGCCTGGTATGCCTGTGCAGCTTTATTGGCCTCACCCTCATAAGAGACAAATGGTGTTTTGAAAAAATCCAGTTTGATGGAATTGTCGTTTGGATCAAGCTCGTAGGCCTTTTTATAAGCTTCAAAAGCCTGCTCATATGCATCCGGAACGGTAGTTTTCAATTTGTCATCAATGGCTAAAGCATTATACACCTGTGCCTTTGCCAACCATGCATAAGCGCTCTTTTGGTTAGGATCAGCAGTGAGTTTATCTACAATTTCCTTGGCCTTGTCGAGCTTTTTACCCTCAATCGCTTTTTGGGCATCTTGCGGCGTTTGAGCCTTGACGATAAGTGCTGCAAAGATGACGGCAATCGCGAGAAATAACTTTTGCATTGTGGTTAGTTTAAAATAAAAAATCAAATTTTAGACTTCAGTACTTTCTTCAGATGAGCCTGCGGGCGGATTGGTTGCCTCGTCGTTTCCGGGGTGTTGATCGCTTTCCATATGTCCGTTTCCATTCCCATTACCATTTCCGTTGATTTCTGCTACTTCCAGCCGCGTAATTCCAGCAATCTCATCTCCTTCGTCCAGCCTTATAAGTTTTACTCCCTGCGTAGCCCGACCTTGCTCGCTAATGTCGGACACTTTCATGCGGATAATAACTCCACTCTTGCACGTGATCATGAGGTCTTCTTTTTCTGCGACGTCAAGAATGCCCACAAGTTTACCGGTTTTTTCGGTTACATTAATTGTCTTTACGCCCTTGCCTCCGCGATTGGTAAATCGATATTCATCGATAGCAGTTCTCTTTCCAAATCCCTTTTCGCTAACCACAAGCACAGTTCGGGAGGCTCCTTCCTCAGGATTCACACAAATCATACCCACCACTTCGTCGTTGGCATCATCCACTTCGATGCCTGCAACCCCAATAGCCCCTCTACCCGTCGGTCTAACCTTTGATTCAGAAAAGCGGATGGCTCTTCCACTCTTCACAGCCATCATGATCTCTGATTTTCCATTGGTCATTTTTGCTTCCAGCAATTCGTCGCCCTCATTAATGGTGATCGCAATTACACCTGTTAATCTTGGACGACTAAAATCCTCGAGCTCGGTCTTTTTTATAGTGCCTTGTTTTGTACACAAAACAATATTATGCGATCTTACAAACTCTTCATCTTTTAAGTCTTTCACATCAATAATCGCTCTCACTTTATCGTCACCGGGCAGTTGAATAAGATTTTGAATGGCCCTTCCCTTGCCCGTCTTCTCTCCTTCGGGGATCTCGTATACGTTCAACCAATAACATCTCCCTTTCTCCGTAAAGAAGAGCATGGTGTGATGCGAAGAAGCAACAAACAAATGCTCTATGTAATCTTCTTCTCTTGTTCTTCCACCCAGGGATCCGCGGCCACCTCTGCGCTGCAACCGGTAATCATCGGCCGGGGTCCTTTTTATATAACCATGATGAGATATCGTAATCACTACATCTTCTTCCTTGATGAGATCTTTGATTCTTACCTCATCTTCCAGGTACGTGATCTCCGTCCTTCTTGCATCTCCAAATTTGTCTCTTATCTCCAGCAACTCTTTTTTGATTACATCAAATCGCATCCATTCGCTAGCCAACAACTCATTGAGGTGTGAAATCAATTTCATCAGTTCGTCGTATTCCTGCTTTATTTTCTCTCTCTCCATTCCTGTCAATCGTTGCAAGCGTAAATCCAATATCGCTTTGGCTTGCGTCTCATCAATACCCCAGCCCGCGTTGATCAACGCCTCTTTCGCGATCTCCGGCGTAGCCGAGCCGCGAATCAACGCAATCAATTCATCCAGGTGATCAAGTGCGATGAGGTACCCCTGTAAAATGTGCGCCTTCTTCTGCGCTTCTTTCAATTCAAATTTTGTACGCCGAACGACCACCTCATGCCTGAACTCGACAAATTCACTAATCATGTCTTTCAAGTTCAGCGTGCGCGGTCTGCCTTTTACAAGAGCTACATTGTTGATCCCGAAACTTGTTTGCAGTTCGGTGTATTTGTACAATTGATTGATGACTACGTTAGCGATAGCATCGCGTTTGAGGTCAATGACTATCCTTGTGCCTTCCTTATTGTTTGATTCATTGTTTACATGCGCAATGCCTTCAATTACCTTTTCGTTGACCAGTTCCCCGATCCGGTTTGTAAGCGCGTCCCGGTTTACCTGGAACGGCACTTCGCTGATAATGATCTGCTCGCGCCCACTGGCTTTTGTATCGACGCGTAATTTTCCACGGACCACTACCCTGCCTCGGCCGAAGTGCATGGCCGCCCTCACACCTTCCATCCCGTAAATAGTACCCCCGGTCGGAAAATCCGGACCCTTGATATGCTGCATGAGTTCTTCAATGGTAATGTCACGCTTCTCAATAAACGCCACGCAACCGTCAATCACCTCAGCTAAATTGTGAGGCATCATATTGGTTGCCATTCCCACGGCGATGCCGCTTGAACCGTTAACAAGCAATTGAGGTATCCTCGTAGGTAAGATGGTCGGTTCCTTCTCGGAATCATCAAAATTCAACTGAAAGTCTACCGTGTCCTTGTCGATATCATCCAACATGTGTTCCGCCAGCCTCTCAAGTCTTGCCTCAGTGTATCGCATAGCCGCCGGGCTGTCTCCGTCCTGGTTGCCGAAGTTTCCCTGGCCATCAACAAGTGTATAGCGCATGCTCCATTCCTGCGCCATACGTACCAGGGAATCATATACCGCCGTATCTCCATGAGGGTGATATTTTCCCAGGACTTCCCCAACAATACGGGCGCATTTTTTATAAGGCCTGTTATAATTAAGGCCCAGTTCATTCATCGCGTACAAAATCCGCCGATGGACAGGCTTTAAGCCGTCGCGCACATCGGGCAACGCACGACCTACTATAACCGACATTGAGTAGTCAATGTAGGCGGTCTTCATTTGCTCTTCAATATTCACAGGGATAATGCGATTCTGATCGTTCGTCTCCTGTGGCGTTAAATTATCTTCCATGCTGGTTTATGCTGTATGTTTTTTTTAGATACAAGCTTTGTAACTCCGATTGATCGTCCCTTGCGTCGCAATCCTTTCATCTTTCGGAACTCCGGTAAAACAAAGGCTGCATCTGCATTTTAGACATTTTCATCGTCCCGTGTTGACAGGATTTGGAGGGTTTAATTCAGAGTTCGCAAATGTACTTTTTTAAACGCTTAAAACCTGAGTAAACGAGTGCTTTTTTGGCCTGATTTTTCCACTTCTATGAATTGCAAAAATTAATGATAATGACAGTTTATAACAAGGCTTTTACACTCGGCGGCATAAATTTTTCGTTGTTTTACAGACTGAAATTGTGATCATGGCATCATATCGATTACTCCGTAGCAACAAAGAATCCGGTCCGTACGCATTGAACGACCTGGTGACGATGGGTTTGAAACCATATGATCTGGTTTGGGTGGATGGACGAAGCGCGGCCTGGCGGTATCCAAGCGAAGTTCCGGAATTGAAAGATTTTGCCCCCGCTGTTGAAGAGCAACCTTATGATCGTTTTTACAAAAAACCTTCTGAATCTGGTAACGCAAATGAGGCCCCGGTAAAGGCAAACGAGTTCGATAAGTGAAGAAATTCCACGAACGCAACAGGCCGCTCAAAAAACCGTGGTTGAACCTGTTGAAAAGTCCTTTGAGTTCAAACAAGAAGAACAACCTGTAAAGAAGGCGTTGCCGGAGATTACTTCCCCTTCCTATTCTTCTCCTCAACCGCAACACAAAAAAAAGGTATTTGTTTCAATGCCTGAATCAAACGGATTTGAGCAAAGCTTTGATCACTATAAAGAGGACACAGCTCAGCACGATAAATACCAGCAATATTTGCCGAAACCGAAAGCTACCCGAGAGAATTCAATTCCTGAGAAGAAACAAGATCCCATTGAAGAAAGATCGACCTCTCCTATTGACATTCACGAGTCGGACGAAACAAAGCTGGAAACGAAGTATACACAATCTCTCGATGATATCAAGGAGATGTACATCAATACGCTTGTTCAGCGCAAAACAAAAAACCGAAGAAAAGAAATTTTGCGGAAATATGTCAGGCCGGCCCTGCTGCCATTGCTTTTAGTACTATCCGGCGTGGCGATCGGTTTCATAATCAACAATAGGAAGACCTCTCCAAGGGCTATTCAATCTGTTTCAACGGTTGTTCCTCAACAGACCGTACCTCAACAGACCGTACCTCAACAGAAGAATGATGAAGAAGCTAACGACAATAAAATCTTACCGTCGAATGATCAGCAAGAGTTGGTCGTAGCAACACACAATTCAAAGCAAAAGTTAACAACGCCTCGAACGGAAGTATTGATTAAATCTCAGAAACAAAACAAAAAGAGCACTTCTATTTCCGGAACATTAGTTTCCGACCAACCAAAAAAACAAGATGGACGCGTTTCTGTTCCGGATGATGAAATAGTGAACACTCAGAAAAGAAATGTTGAAGTAGATGCCACGACCGGAGAAAGAAAAAAAGTCGTGAGGGACAATGATGAAATAGACTCAAGACAAAGTAGCTCCGTGAGCAACAATCTTCCAGGCCCGATGAAAAAAAGTAATTCTGAACGTGGTTTGATTGAAACAGGTCGCAAAAATATCCGCGATTTTGTAACGGTGAAAAGTAATGATTATGTCCGCGGAGCTTTTGGAGGCATTAGGGGATTGGAACTAACTGTGTACAATAAGTCAGGCTATTTGCTTGATGAGGTTAGTGTTGAACTACTGATCATGAA
>VBAU01000168.1 GCA_005883855.1 Bacteroidota bacterium | reverse complement strand
AATTTAAACCGTGGATCCAAAGTCATCGCGACAATGTATACAGGACATTTATCAGTTTCCTTGTAATACTTGGTTAACAATTTCCACGATAAATTCACGGCAGTTCGAAAGCCAGTGTCCGATCGTTTACAATCCTTTTCGCATTTCTCCAATTTTGCCATCAAATAATCGAAACCCCATAAGGTACTCCCAATTGATCCATATGTAGTTCCTTTTTGTTGCCCCAGCATGGTTACAATTTTAAATAGCTCTAGCAGGTTTACCATTTCCTCCAGATCCTTCCAATCCTGGTCGGACAATTTGTCCTCCTCCAATTCTGGTGTTTGTTGCATATAAATGGTAAGTCGTTCCCTGTTCTTGATAGCCGATTTAATCATATCATAGGTGCTTCCCCAACGTGTATCGTTGTCCAAACGTAGCATAAAGGCCGGTACCTTCTTCATATCGATCTCTATATCGACGAGATAGCTGTTGTGACGCTGTATCGATCCACGAATATATATGACAATGTTGTGCAATCTTCCAACAACCCCACGAGCCCGCCATTCTCTCTTTCTCGCTTCAGTTCGTCTTGGGCTATCCTCCTGAACATCTGCAACGATCTCCTGCAATTCTTTGCCCAATGCGCTCACATTACCATTGAATAGCAGAAGTTTCACCGCAAGATTCAAGATATGCCCCATGCATCGCAATCTTCGAGCTTCAACATTGAAACCCTCTCCTCCCGCTCTTTGTATCTCCTGGCTCAAATGTTTGAGCATTGTGTCGTTATTCGACGCATTATCCGACATAAACCAACCAAGTTTGTTCTCTATCTCATATTCCTTCAAAACATCATGTACCACAGGCGCAAGATACTCCCCCTTGTGTTCCCCAAATACCTCTTTCATTCCTAATGTCGCAGTTTCCACCTTGAACTCGCAGTTAGTCCAGTGGCCGACTATCGCCATCATCGCCTTGTAATTTGGAGAGGACCACAGATCGAATGAGAGGTGGATTTTGGATCGTGCTGTGCTCAGGTTTTCCTTGATAGTTATTTTTGCTACTTCGAAGCATTTGATGATGTCCGCGCGTGATGTATTCGCCGATTTGGGTATTTTATTTACAGCGAAGGGATTGATATATTCGACAAGGGCACGGAATTTATCACTCTCAACTTCTACAAATGAATGCCGTCGGTCGACCAACCACTCAGCAATTAGATTGCGTAGTCGACCGGCGTCGATTTGACGAGGTGCATGCAATGTTCGTTGAGAATTGCTGATTTTTGACCCTGGTCTGGGGATTTGGTGATCCCTTTCAAGGTGATTGATGGCGTTAGCTGTAGTCTTAGTGGAATATTGCTGTGGGCAATAGATGCATTGCCAGCCGTCGGGAATGGTGTGACCATGGTCCCATATGTGCGATGACTTACGCGATGAAATGGCGATAGTTGACGGACTTTGAGGAGTCGTTGACACGCTCTTGGGATCAGTTTGGGAGTCAGCTGAGTTTGCAGTAGGTGCTTGGCTTCTCGATGGGCTTAGTACGAGTCGTGTGGGAATTTGAATTGGGAAAAATGGGTGCTGAACATGTTGACGAGTTTTTTTGGTTCGATTGGGAGGCATGGGGATGTCCTGTGATGGTATGGACAATCCTTTAAATGAAACGTTAATGCATAGATCGCGTCAAATAGCTCAATTACTATCAGAACAAACCAATTGCCTTCTACAACTTGCAAACCCTCCAACCAAACGCGCCAAATACTTCAATGAACGGACGTGCTCAAGCCACATGCCTATGGGCCGCCCGATTAGGACTAGAAACAAAGCAAGGACAAAGAATCATTGATGGACTAAGCTAGTTATGGAAGAGAACCTGTATTATATAGGCGATTCTGGCAGTGGGGAATGCATCTTGGTCTATTGGCTCGCTGCTACCTAATTTGGTCTGCTTCATCTAGATCGACTTCCGACGAAGACCACAAATCCTTTCGTCTGGTCCGACGAGACCAATCCCAAGGTCGGTCTGATTCCGACGTGGTTTGGTCGGATTCAACTAGATGGGCCAGATTGATCAGACAAAAATTGAGAGCGCTGGTCACGCTTTTGATCATACCTACCTGTCTATCAAAATCATGTCGGACAATTCAAACTCAAATCAAAAGACTATCCCCCTTACCAAACTCGACGATACCAGTCATTACTGACTCTGGTATGTTGCCACCGAAGCTACATTCGATGTCTATAATGTTCTTGGCATTGTCAACAGGGTTAGGGTTAGGAGTTAAGCATCTTAATTGTCGCTATCCCATATACACTTCCTGTTCTAGATACAAGATGAATACGAACTATACCCTCCCTGATCCCGAAGAACGGTACGACACAAGCCAAAGGTCCTATACAATAACTTTCAGACTGCAATTCCTATCCGAGCTCACCGTAGGAATGTTATCCTATAAGATATGAAGATGAGAGAACATCGATCGTATGTTATCGAACATGACCAACGGGACCACTGAGAAACTAATGAGGGAAGCCAATTAAGTCAACCGACAAAAGTATCCAGGATAATAGTCCAATCGCTTGCCAACTCAGTAACACACATGAAGAATACAAGAGGAACTCCCACGCCAACAAGTAACTTCCCATCAATGTGGCATCATCCACACAGAGCAAATAGTTCCCCCGTCCGAGTATTCAAGCAGTTGCCAACATCCTATTATAAAACCAAATAACCCACGAAACCCGGAACCGCC
>VBAU01000167.1:790-7579 GCA_005883855.1 Bacteroidota bacterium | reverse complement strand
GGCAACGAGGAAGATGCAGAAACTACTCTTGGCTTCAAAGCCGAAGGCACCGACGTTACAAAGGGCGAATTAAACATAGATGGGTATAAGAGTGTATTCAAACAAATGAAGGATAAATTTGGATTTAAGTACGTCGCGTCGACGCTGAGGGAGAGTCACAGCGCTTCCGACAACGGATGGAGCGCATTGGTGTATGATGGCAAAGAGTTTTATCATACGAGGCAGTATGAAGTTCGTATCGTAGATCGTGTTGGCAGCGGGGATTCGTTTGCCAGCGGATTTATCTATGGGCTCGTTACAGGAATGGCAATGAAAGATGCTGCTGAATTCGGAGTCGCAGCATCGGCATTGAAACATACCATTCCCGGCGATTTTAACCATGCAACGCTGAATGAAGTGAAAGACTTAATGAAAGGAGACGCCAGTGGTCGGGTACAAAGGTAGCGAACAACCTTCTCGCCCACGCCATTGCGAGGAGCGACAAATTGTGGTGTTAACAAGACAAGTTCAGCAGCGACGAAGCAATCTGTAATCATTATGTTACCGGCGTCAGTAACCTTATTTTGCTTCCGTTTTGTCTCCCGATGGCTATCGGGACACTTCAACGCTTTGCTCTTTAATCGGCAAAATTCAAGACAGTCTTTCACCATTCGGGAGATCTTTTATGGTAGATAAGCAATCCACAATCGATATCATTATTCAGCAAGGAATACTGCCCTTGTATTTTAACGCGGATGAAACGGTGAGTATGGAAGTGTTGAAAGCTCTTCATCGCGCGGGTATCAAAGCCGTGGAATACACAAATAGGGGACAGGCAGCGCTTAATAATTTTAAGAAGTTGGTAAAGGTCCGGAATAGCGAGATGCAAGGAATGTTACTTGGCGTGGGGACAATCAAAAGCTTGCAGCAAGCGGAAGATTATGTGAATGCGGGCGCCGATTTCCTGGTTAGCCCGGGTCTTGTTATGGAGGTTGTGGACTATGCGGCACAACAAAATATTTTTTACGCTCCGGGCTGTATGACCCCGAGCGAAATTATTGCTGCGGAGAACAAAGAAATTACATTTATCAAAATTTTTCCCGGTAATCTATTGGGACCTGAGTTTGTAAGCAGCATTAAAGACATTTTTCCTCATTTATTCTTTATGCCGACCGGCGGCGTTGACACAACCAGGGAAAATCTCCAGTCATGGTTTAAGGCCGGTGTTTGTGCAGTAGGCATGGGCAGTAAATTGATCGGCAAGAAATTAATGGAACAAAACGACTATAAAACGATTGAAAAGCTGACCAGGGAAGTTCTCGCAACCATTCAATCCATAAAACAATAAACACTTCATGCAATCGACCCCTGGAGTGCAGCCGGCCATAGGAAAATACAGGTGGACAATTTGTGCTCTTGTTTTCTGTGCTACCACTATCAATTACATTGACCGCAGTGTGATCAGTTTTCTAAAGTCAACTTTCACGGACACACTTCAGTGGGATGACGCCGACTATGCAAATGTGGAGCTTGCATTTAAAATATCCTATGCTGCAGGTTTGCTTATCGCAGGTAGATTTATTGATAAGATCGGAACAAAGCTGGGCTATGCCCTGGCACTTATCGCTTGGAGCTTGGCTTCGGTCGGGCACGCTTTTGTGAATACTGTTACCGGTTTTATAACGGCTCGTTCCGTTTTAGGAGTAAGTGAAGCGGGAAATTTTCCGGCTGCAATAAAGACAGTCGCAGAATGGTTTCCAAAAAAAGAAAGAGCATTTGCCACCGGGATCTTTAATTCGGGCGCCAATATTGGAGCGATAGCCGCGCCATTAACAGTCCCATTCATTGTCAAGGCGTGGGGCTGGCAGTGGGCTTTCATCATAACCGGCGCCTTTGGTTTTTTTTGGTTAATATTTTGGTTTATTTATTACGACGTACCACAACGGCAAAAAAGGCTTTCACGGCCCGAGTACGATTATATACATGGCGACAAGGATGAACAGGGCGACACCGAGTTGACAAGCCCAAGGTTATCCTGGGGAGAACTCTTGCGATATAAACAAACCTGGGCGTTTGCCACTGGAAAATTTTTGACGGACCCGGTGTGGTGGTTTTATCTGTTTTGGCTGCCGGACTTTCTGCTGAGTCAATATGGAATAAAAGGAACTGCGGTCTCCTTGCCCGTGGCATTAGTCTATACGTTGTCGACTGTCGGGAGCATTGCCGGCGGTTGGCTCCCGCTTAACATGATTCGTAATGGATGGCCCGCATTTAGAGCAAGAAAAACTTCTATGCTTATCTATGCATTCGTGGTAACGCCCATCGTATTTGCCCAGGTGCTGGGAAACATCAACATGTGGTTTGCTATTGTGATCATCGGGTTGGCGGCCGCGGCTCACCAGGCCTGGAGTGCCAGCATTTTTACAACCGTGAGTGACATGTTTCCAAAAAATTCCACGGCCTCAGTAACCGGAATTGGAGGAATGTTTGGTGCGCTTGGCGGTATCTTACTGACATGGCTCGTTCAAAAAAATCTTTTTGTTCATTACCGGGCAATTGGCAAAATTGAAACGGCTTATTACATCATGTTTATTGTCTGTGGAGGCGCTTATCTCTGCGCGTGGCTTTTCATGCACTTGTTAGCTCCGAAAATGAAGCGAATTGAGTTGAATTAAGTTTCTACACTGCTGCAGTCACATGTTCCATAATTTGCTCGAGGCAAATTTCCGGATTACTTTCATTAAAAATGCATTCGCCGTCTCTAATGATCAGAATTTGTGGTGACAGGTCAGCGACGTGAAAAATGGTCGACACTTTTTCCGCAATGTCGGCGTGGCCGGTCAAGTCAAGAAAATGGAAGTCGATATGCTGGGGGCAACGTTTTTTTTGAAGACGTTGGAATATAGTTTCACTCAGGTCACAGTGAGTGCTGTATTTAAAGATCACTTGTGGTTTTTCCTGGGACCTTACAACGATTTTTTGTAGCTGGTCCTCATCTGTGAGGTGGATCCAATGCATAGCTTAACGTTATGATAAAACAATTATCCTCTAAATCTGTAGCTACTCTGCGGATTCATGGGGCATCCAGATTTACGGGACGAATAGCAGGAGCTGATTGCAATCGCAGCCAATGCAAGGAAAACAAACGCAAGGAACTTGTTTCTCATTACAGGGGAATTTTGTCTAAAAACGTTTTTCACTGTCAATTATTTCACAAATATACATTTCATTTTGATTTATGCCGATCTTCTAATAGAAGTAGCCGATGAAGTCTAATTGAAAATGAAAGATTTATGCCTGAAACGATATATAGTTATGAGGATAGTTGTTGTATTCAATTTCCTGCAGATCATGCGAGGGCCAGAGGATGTGACTAATTTATCGGCTTGCACAGAGAACGGTTCACGCGCATATCGGGTGAAGAAGCGGCGCGCATAATGTCGATAATTGCGCAATAAATTACCCGAAACATCATTATTCTTACGTGAAAAATCAGTTCCCCAGATTACTGAAATAGCTTACGTTTGCAAGACACAAAAATTAAAGGGATAATGCTGCTGCAATTGAAAAAACCACTGGCTGTAATTGATCTGGAAACTACCGGCACTAATTTAGGCGCCGACCGAATTATCGAGATTGCTATCGTCAAACTTTTACCCGACGGCAACCAGGTTATCAAGCGCAAGATCATAAATCCCCAAATGCCCATCCCGAGATCAGTCACCGAATTGCATGGTATTACTGACGAAATGGTCAAGGATGCGCCAACCTTTAAGCAAGTGGCTCACGAATTAAAGCAAGTGCTCGACGGTTGTGATCTTGCCGGCTACAATTCAAACCGGTTTGATATCCCAATGCTCATGGAGGAGTTCTTACGTGCTGAGGTGGATTTTGATATGAGGAATCGGAAGCTGGTAGATGTCCAAAAGATATTCCACCTGATGGAACAACGAACGTTAAGTGCTGCCTACAAGTTTTATTGCAATAAAATTCACAATGGTGCTCACAGTGCCGAAGCAGATGCGGTGGCCACCGTTGAAATTTTTCATGCCCAATTGGAACGTTATCCCGATCTTGGTTCTACCTTGGACTCTATATTAAAAGTGATTGGGGAGGAAGTGATCGTTGATCTGGCCCGTCGCTTTACACTTGATAATGGAGTCGAGATTTTTAATTTTGGTAAACACAAAGGGCGGCCAATCTGCGATGTGCTGAAAGCCGAGCCTCAATATTATGATTGGATGATGAAGGGTGATTTTCCTATGCACACCAAGCAAAAGCTCACCGAGATTTACACCCGGACAATGCTGAAGAAGAATTAACAAATTGCCCCTAAATTTATAATCAGCCGCCAAACAATTTCGTAATTTTAGTTAATTAGGAGTGGAGAAGCTCGTCGTCATACCAACGTATAATGAGAAGGAGAATATTTCTGGCATTCTGCATGCCATCTTTAATCTTATGCTATCTTTAATCTTCACGATAATTTTCATGTGCTTGTAATTGATGATGGCTCACCGGATGGCACAGCGCAAATAGTAAAAGATTTACAATCAAAATTTACCGGGCAATTATTTATTGAGGAAAGAACTGATAAACTGGGGTTAGGCACTGCTTATATTTATGGATTTAAATGGGCCATTGCAAAAAATTACCAGTTTATATTTGAAATGGATGCAGATTTTTCACATAATCCCAACGATCTGCCCAGACTTTATCATGCCTGCAAAACCGGAGGCGCTGATGTTGCCATTGGCTCGCGCTACGTGAAAACCGGTGGCGTCGTAAACTGGCCGTGGGACAGGGTGGCGCTTTCTATAGGCGGTTCACTTTACACGCGACTGATAACCTGGATGCCAATCAAAGATCCTACGGCCGGGTTTGTTTGTTATAGGAAAGAAGTTCTGGAAACGATCAATCTCGATGAAATTGTTTTTGCGGCGTATGCTTTTCAGATTGAAATGAAATTTGCCGCCTGGAAGCTTCATTTTAAATTGAAGGAAGTGCCTATTATTTTCCAGGATCGAACACAAGGTGTATCGAAAATGAATAAAGGCATAGTCAAAGAAGGAGTTCTTGGTGTGCTAAAGCTTCGTTGGCATAGTTTGTTCACCAATTATAGAAAACGTGTCAAGAACATAGACGGAACAGAAGTGAATTCTTTGTCCGAGAATAAAATTGTTGCGGAGAGCAAGTAACCATTTAATCATATCTCCACACCTTAGAATGCATTCTCAACGTTTGTTTTTCTAGCTTTGCGATCTTCATGAGAAAGGCTTTTTTTGAGCTACACATCGCCATCTTGTTGGCAGGATTTACAGGAGTTCTTGGCCGCCTTATCACCCTGAATGAGGGCTGGTTGGTTTGGTATCGCTTGCTGATCAGTTCGGTAACGATGTGGATCTTATTTTCCCTAACGAAAAAACTGCAAAAAATTTCGCCAAAGGATATTTTGAAACTTACGGGGATTGGCTTTTTATCGGCCTTGCATTGGTTGACATTTTATGGGTCCATCAAGTATGCAAATGTTTCTGTAGCCCTTGTTTGTTTTGCATCTGTTGGTTTTTTTACTGCACTGCTTGAACCGCTATTCTTTCAAAAAAAAATAATTGCCATTGAAGTCTTTCTTGGACTTATCGTCATTGCAGGCATCTATATCATTTTTCATTTTGATCCAAAATATAAAACGGGGATCATTCTGGGCATTATCTGCGCCATACTGCTAGCAATTGTCATGATTGTTATACGCCAATTTGTGCAAAGGATCAATCCGCAAACTTTACTTACTTACCAACTAACAGGGGGATGGCTTACATTAAGCCTTGTGATGCCGCTCTACATAAAATGGTTTCCGACTTCGTATTTTATCCCCAAGCTGAGTGATTGGATGTGGTTACTTGTACTTGCATGGTTTTGTTCCGTGCTTGCATTCCAATTTTCTGTAAATGCGTTAAAAAAACTCACGGCCTTTACCGTTAATCTTTCATTCAATTTGGAACCCGTGTACGGAATTTTACTTGCATTCATGATCTATCGTGAAAACAAAGAGCTGAGGTGGAGTTTCTTTACAGGTCTTTCACTAATTGTGCTGGCGCTGTGCTTCCAGATGTGGCGGGTGTGGCGACAATCGACCGTTTCGGCCTTGGGCGCGAGAACAGAATACGAATGATGCTGTTTATGTTATTTGCTATGCAGCTTGCTGTGAGATGTATTTTACCAGGCTCCTCTTTGCAATCGGCAATAATGTTTCATTGTATGGAAAATTGAGGTCTATTTCGACGGCATATACCGCTGGATTTGGTAATTCGTTTCTTTGTCGTATGAGATCGGCTTTTATGGCCTCATATGTGTTACTCATACTGCGGCGTTGATTGTCTATGTATGACGTTCTTATGCTGCGGTATTTTTCATCGTGCTTTTCAAAGAATGCGAGCCGGTAATAATAAACCCGTGTATTTTTTCGTCCGCTGCTTAAAAAGAAATAGCCTTCATTAATGTCGAGAGGCACCAGCCCGATCGGCATAATGACCAGCTTGTCCTCTATAAATTCATAAATCTCTGTGCCGTTGTTGATCGTTGTCTTTATCGTGGAGGTGGAATAATTAATAATCTCTTCTAATTCTTTCATCAGTTCGTCATCCTCTACCATCTGTTCATACAAAAACTGCAGTTTTTCCATCTGGATGCCTGAGAGCTTTTTTGGAAAATGCTCTTGCAAGAATTTTTTATTTTCCCGGAATGCAACAAGGTTATTGTAGTGAAAGATGACATCCGCCAATTGCGGATACAATTTGTTTTCATTAAAATAGC
>VBAU01000167.1:0-771 GCA_005883855.1 Bacteroidota bacterium | reverse complement strand
CTGTTGTAAGTACGCGAGCAGCGTATATTTTTTCAACTCAAAATCAATATACCCTTCGGCAAACCAGGTCTCGGATAGATTCTTCATAGTGTGCTTGTTTAAAACGTTTGACTAATTTAAAAAAAAGACTTCACTATTGGAATAGGAGTTTAACTTTAAACTGTTAATAACCCATAAATGATGCCTAACTGTACCATTCATCGTCAACGCATAATGCAAATAAACGTCCCAGGCTTGCTGTTATTTTTAGCAGTTTCGCTGGCTCTGCTCTCGTGTTCTCGCACGCTGTACGTTGTTCGGCATGCAGAAAAGATTTCGTCAACTGACAGCGCGGCAAAAATGATGGCCAATGATCCACGCTTGTCCGAGGCTGGAAAAGTGAGAGCCATTGTCTTGAGAGACGAGTTGAAGACCAAACACATCAAGCATATCTATTCAACTAATACTGTTCGCACCAGGACGACAGCCGAACCTTTGAGCCAGGCTACCAAAATCAATATCGAATCATACAACAATGTAGATTCCCTGGTGAATGTGATTCAATCAACGAAGGGAAACGTTCTCGTGGTTGGCCATTCAAACACCGTTGATGACATTGTAAATAAGTTATGCAGGCAAACAAAGATTGCTGCGGACCTCGACGACAAAGAGTACGATAATCTGTTTGTTGTAAAGGTGAGAGGTAAGAAAAGAACCTTTAGCAGGCACAAATATGGCTATCCCTCCAACCCATAGCGCGGATTACATGGATCAGGAGGATTTCGCGGATTA
>VBAU01000166.1:5394-11114 GCA_005883855.1 Bacteroidota bacterium | reverse complement strand
GCAAAGCACTGTGCCAATAAGAAAACCCGTATAAAAGAAAAGAAGAAATTTTTTCCTGTCGAACCTGTCGGCAAACCCTGCCGAGCACAAGCCTGAGACACCAGCGCTCCAGGCATAGACAGATACAACCAATCCAAATTGTGATGGATGAATTTTCCAATCCTCAATCAAGAATGCCCCCAATGGTGACAGCACCATAAAATCAAGCACAATAGAAAATTGCAGGACAGTGAGTATCGCAATAATGAAAACCTGGTCAGATGTAAATATTTTTTCCTTCGTTGGTTTTTGATTCGTTGGCATAGACCACGAAGATAGGCTTGCCGTTGAGACAACATGCGTTGTCTCTAAAAAAATCCCGGGATCTCTCCCGGGATAATTGATATGGAGTAGACACAAGGCATGCCTCGTATCTACTTATCGACCATGTTTTTTGTCGAGCTCATTTCCGATCACGTATCCAAGACCAGCACCTAACGCTCCACCAAGTGCACCGCCTACAAGGCGATTGTTTTTATTGATGACAGCTCCAAGGATAGCACCACCAGGCTCCTTTAGCTTTTCTACTCCAACCCTTTTTTACTGTCTTTGCCGGATACTGGGATACTGAATTCATGGAGCCACTGCTGTACGATCGGCTCGTGCTACGATGAGTAGCAGAACTTCTTACCGGAACATATTTTACTATTGTTCTCGTGGGTTGTCTCGATGCTATTTCATTTCCCTGGTTGTAATAAACCGTTGGATCCTTCAATTCATTTTGTGTTTTCCATTTTTGGAAATCAGCCAGACCGACGGTGTCAGTGTACGTTAATACTTTTCCGTTGGCATCGGCTTTCGGCTGCTTGTTACAAGCCACCATAACTACCGCTGTCGCGATGGCTATTATAGAAATGGGTAATAATTTTTTCATAACAAAGTTTTTTTAATGGATGATTGTTTTTTTACGATGCCCATGTAGTAGAAAAACTATGCCACTAAAATCCGCGCTTGTTAAAAATTGCAAAACATGAAAAGGCTCGCGCTTAATTCGTCTCATGGCCGCTGAATTCTTTAACATAGAAAATGTGTGCTAATATGAGTAGGAGCATGACAAGACCGCTGAATAATTGTCGGCATCTTGATATAGAACCATGGGATAATTTAAATTTTCATTAACAGAAAACTAGTGTCAGCTTCAGATATTTATTCTTTGGCAGTTTGAGGATTTTTATTCGTATCTTTTAAATGCACGATCTGTAATTTATGAAACATGTCTGCCTCCATGGAAACTATATTCTTCAAACTTTAAAAAAGGAGGCTTTTATGTTTGTGAGACTCACTTACCTCAATTTTTTGCCAGGGAAACTTGAAGAGGCAAAAAGAATCTACAACAATGACCTTGTTCCAATCGTAAAACAGCAAAAAGGAAACCTTGACTGCAAAATGCTTGAACCCACCGACACTTCAGATGATTATATTTCCATGACTGTCTGGGATAGCAAAGAAGATGCAGATGCTTATCATGCTAGTGGAGTTTATAAGCAACTAGTTGATAGAGTAAGGCACACCTATTCAAAAGACCCTGTTTTGAAAGTGTATTCCACCCAAAGTATCATGGAACACGCCTAAAAATTTGGCTCACCGAGAACGGGATCTGTTAGGGATCCCGTTCTTGTAATAACTATTGATCAGCGGGATTTCGGCAGCCATTACTCTTGATGTTCTGACCGATGACCAGTCTGACCGCTTATCACTATATCGGCTCTTCCTTTTTCGTTTTTTGGTAGATTTAGTTAAGGTGATCTCTTAATAAATCTACGAGTATGCGAGTTGTTTTTTTTCTGGCCACCGTACTTCCGGCATTTCTGCATGGACAAATTAACCGGTCAGCCACGGAGCTTGCTAAGGAAAACATCCACAATTATCTTTCGGACAAAATTTTTAAGGAGGCCCCTTATCAACCCATTTCCTATGGTGAATTAAAACCCGAGAAAGAAAGGAATGCCGACGCCAAATGGAGCATTGTACACAAATTCAAGATCACCGAGACCGAGGTCGAGGCAGACAAAAAGCTCTCGATTCAGAAGCCGTACAATTTTATATTCTACCTGGATGATCGAATGCAAGTGATTAGGGCCAGATCGTATTTTGTCTCTGAATAAATTCTACGTAAATAAATGGGCCCCGTGTAAATTTGCCGTAACATTTCTATTTTTTCAAAATAAAAAATCGCCCGGCACGTTTATTGAACATCCTAACCTGGAGAATCCGTCTTATGAAACAACCGTTACACACGATCTTTCAGCCCATCATTTTATTGCTAGCAGTAAGTTGCTTTTTAACCCTCTGCTTAAGTTGCAATTCAAACGCGGAGGCTACTCCACTTCGTCCGGCCATTACGCACCCGGTGAATGCTGCTCATGTTACCGCAGAGGTTAAACATCAAGACGGCCTCAGCGTTGTCGATCCGTTAACTGTCATGCATCACCAGCAGGTTCCTATCCTTTGTTATCACCAAATTCGGGATTGGTCGCCATCTGATTCAAAGACAGCAAAAGATTATATCGTACCGGTCGAAAAGTTCCGGGAACAAATGAAAGCTCTTGCCGCAAGCGGTTATCACACCATTTTACCGGACCAACTCTACGATTACCTGGTAAAAGGAACTGCACTGCCATCAAAGCCAATTCTTCTCACCTTTGACGACACCCGCGCTGAACAATTTACCATCGCCCGTGAGGAGATGAACAGGTACGGTTTTAAGGGCGTCTATTTTATAATGACAGTTTCGCTCGGAAGACCCGGATATATGACTAAAGAGGAGGTCAAGCAACTGTCGTACGAGGGAAATGTGATTGGCTCGCACACCTGGAACCACAGTAACGTAAAAAATTACACGGCGAAAGATTGGCCATTGCAAATAGATAAACCGTCACAGCAGCTGGAAAACATAATAGGTAAGCCGATCGAATATTTTGCTTATCCTTTTGGTCTATGGAACAAGGCGGCGATCGAACAATTGAAGGAACGTCATTTCAAAGCTGCCTTTCAACTCTCCGAAAAGCGTGATGAAAACGATCCGATGTTCACTATTCGCAGGATAATTGTGCCGGGTGAATGGAGTACAAGTACGCTGCAGAGGTGGATGGCCAATAGTTTCTAGATTCTCATCAATTATTGCTGCAAGCATTCGTGGCCGCATCGCAGATTGATGGATGTGATATTCGTAGGAGGCTCCTGCCAAGCCAATTCTTGTGTCCACCTAGGCGATAAACGGGACCCCTTCGGAGCGCAGAAAATATCATTAAACTGGGAAGCTCAAGTGTCTCGTCAAAATAGCCCTTAAAAAATTTTGCCAGCTTCTTTTTTCTTGTTGTAGGAATGCATAGTGCCCAGCGGGGCGACCTGTTTATAGAAAAAATTGTTACGAGGAAAATTTGGCTCAGTAGGAGCCACGTTAATACTAGGATGGACGGCAGGTTCAAATTAGCCTGTGTTCATAGGCGTATTTTACAAGCCCTATCACAGTATTTGTGTTTGTCTTGCGAAAGATATTTTTTCGATGAGTTTCTACCGTGCGCTCACTAATAAATAATGCTTCGGCGATTTGCCTGTTGTTGTATTCTTTTTCTATGAGCCGGATGATTTCAGTTTCCCTGTCGGTAAGGTGCGCCTCGTCACTTTTTTTCTTCCTTTCACTGGTTCGTTTCAATTCATCGATTACTTCATCGCTGAAGTAAATTCCCCCACCTGCAATTTTTTCAAGTGCTTTGATCAATTCCTGCTTGCCAATATTCTTCATCACATAACCGGAGATGTCGGCATCGTTGATCATTTCGTTGACCAGGTCTCCCTGCCCGCTCATCGAAAGAGCCAGTATTTTAATAAACGGAAATTTTTGTCGTACATTTTTTGCCAGCACATTGCCTGGAAGCTTGGGCATTACCACATCGGTCAGCAGAATGTCGACTGAAGTTTGGTTTAATTTTTCTTCCACTTCGCACGGATCGGTGGTCGCAAAAGCAAAGCGGAATTTATCATGCCCTTTAAGTAGCGACATCAGGCCGTCAATGACGATCTGGTGGTCGTCTACAAGTGCCAACGATATTTTACCCGGTTTCATAAATCGAAAAATGGATGGTGACGGAAATTAACCAATTTTTCTCCAGGCGGAGGATTAGCCGCAAGAATTTGACGAAAGTGGATTCGTCAATGGTTGCTTCAAATGTGCAGTAAGCAACAATGGAAAATTCCAATGTGGGTTCAGCGGGATCCAATTAGACAGGCACATGCAAGGCGACCAGGGTTCCTTTGCCAGGCGTGGAATCGAATTCGACCGTGCCTTTTAAGTACTCAATGCGGGTAATGATATTCTTAAGACCCATGCCATTCAGTTTTTGTTTATCTGCTGTGTCGAACCCTGAACCGTTGTCTTCCACGGTTGCACTGATCCCGTCCTTGTCTTTGATCAACGAAATGTCGAGGGTAGTTGCCGCGGCGTGTCTTATAACATTATTGACGCATTCCTGGATGACGCGATACAGCACTGTTTCAACATTCGTATCAAGTCGTTCATCCAGTCCTTGGGTATATAAGTCGACCTGCAATTTTTTCTGATCAAGTTTGTCAATAAATTCTCGGAGAGCAGACGCCAGGTTGTTTTTCAGCAAGGCATTTGGCATCATGTTATGCGACACATTGCGAACTTCTTTGCAGCTTTCATCTACTAACTGAATTATTCTTTCGAAAGCCAATTGTTGCCCTTCATCCTCAAATCTTATTTCAGATTCAAAGGCCGAGAGATTCATTTTCGCGGCACTCATCATTTGACCGACACTGTCGTGAAGGTCTTTAGCAATCCGTTGCCGTTCCTTCTCTTCGGCATCCAACACAGCTTTTGCTGCCATGTGTTGTTGACTCATGATCTCGGCCTGCAAACGTGATTTTTGTTGGAGACGATAGCGGCGATAGGAAGAAAATCCCAGTAATGCTGCAAGACAGAAAATAACAATGATGCCCGTTAATATGAAATTCTTCTTGCTCAGCTGTTCCTGCTGCAATTCTATTTGCTGTTGTTTTTTTTCCGTTTCGTATAGCGTTTGCATTTCGGCCATCTTTGCTTCGCTGCCGACATTGAACAGGCTATCCTTTACTTTAAGAGAATTCTGCAAGGTTTCATAAGCGTCGGCATCATTGCCCGATGAACGGTATACTTTTGCCAGCGTTGCAGAACCATTTACAAGTCCTTGAGCGTAGCCCGACTCCTGTGCCAGCACTATGGAATGTTTGAGGTAAGAAATGGCTTCGGCATATTTTTTTTGAAAAAGAAATGCTTTTTATTATCAAACGATGAATCGATCTGGAGCGAGCGTTTAAAATATTCGATGGCTTTATTGTAGTCAGGAGGATTGCCATACATGTAACAATTGGCCATGTTGTCGTAGAACATGGATTTTGAAAATTCATTGTGTGTTTGTTCGCACAATGCTATTCCTTCCGCATCCAATTTTAGGGCTTCACTGAATTTTCCCTGCTGACCGTAAATATTTGCCAGCGTATGCAATGCAGAGATCCTTATTGAAGGCTCATTGACAGTTTGAAGCGCGTCAAGACCTTCTTTAATATATTTTTCCGCCTGGTCAAGTTTATCCTGCGATTGATATACCATTCCGATATTGATCTTGGTAGTAGCAATACCCTGGGGGTCTTTTATTTTATCCCGGATCTGTAAACTTTTA
>VBAU01000166.1:0-5261 GCA_005883855.1 Bacteroidota bacterium | reverse complement strand
TTTTGTTGTACCGCCAGATCAAGTGATTTTTCAAAATATTTTTTTGACAGACTGTAGCTGCCCATTACACCATAGGCTCGTCCCAGAGCTTGTGTGCCGATCAGTTTTCCGAATGCATAATTGATCTTCTCTGCCAGTTCATAAGCTTTTGTAGCAAATGAAAGCGATGAGTCGGCATTGGTATTGCGGGCCAGCATGGCCAGTTTTGAATATAAGTCTACCTGTTCTTTGCCCGAGGCCAATTTTACTTTTTTATATAGCGAGTCAATTTCTTTTGTTTGGGCTGTGAGGCTCAACGCAGCAAGCGAAAGAAGAACAAGCAGAATGGTGAATGGTACTTGCTTGAGCATAGTTACAATTTGAGCACATCTTTCATGTTAAAAATACCTTTTTTATCCCTGATGTATTCAGCCGCGAGAACTGCTCCGAGAGCAAATCCTTCCCGGTTATGTGCGGTGTGAATGATCTCAATATCGTCGATGGTTGATGAATACTTTACTTTGTGTGTACCTGCAGCCGGATCGATCCGTTCGCTAATGATCTCCAATTCTTCTGAGTTGTCGCTAATGTGATTTACCCATGTCTTCTTTCTTCCTAGGCCCTCCAAGATTTGCTCTGCAATCGTAATTGCAGTTCCACTTGGTGCGTCTTTCTTTTGCGTGTGATGAATTTCTGTGACCTGAGCTTCGTAAGTTTTGTGTGACGCCATCAAAACTGCGAGCTTCTTGTTGATCTCAAAAAAAATGTTGACGCCTACACTGTAATTACTGGAGTAAATGAAACTTCCTTTCCTGGCCAAACACAATTGTTTTATTTCGTCCAGTTTTTCTAACCAACCGGTAGAACCGCAAACAAGGGGAACATCAAACCCCAGGGCCTTTTTGACATTTTCGTAGGCGCTGTGTGGACCCGTGAACTCGATAGCTACCTCGGCCTTGATGACATTTTGTTTAGTGAAATCAGCGAGATTGTCTTCGTCAATTTTCAACGTTATTTCGTGCCCGCGGTGTAGAGCTATTTGTTCAATGGCTTTTCCCATTTTGCCATAACCAATAAGTGCGATTTTCATAATGCTACAAATTTAAATAATCATCAGGTGAAATAATTTGTCACTTTTCCTGTCAATTTTTCTTAACAACTGTTATTGAATAGTTATTTACAAAACTTAAAAGTCGTGTTTGTCCGGTTTTTGCACTACATGTAAAAAATACACTATGAAGAAGATATTTGTCATGCTGTTGTCATTGGCAATTGTATTTGCCGCTTCAGCGCAAAAGGGTGTCGGCACGCATTATTACAGATACTATAGACCCCGGACATCAGTAGTTGTATCCGGAGGATACTATCCATACTACCCGACGTATTATGATTATGGATTTTGGGGTCAGCCAAATTATTACCATCGGCCGTCAAAGTTGACCTTGGAAATTGAAGACATACAAAGCGATTACAAGGACAGGATTTGGTCGGCAAGACATGATGATCGCTTAACAAAAAGAGAGAGGAAACAAAAGATTCGTGAGCTAAAATCTGAGCGTGACCTCGCGATCAGAGATGCAGAACGTAATTATTACAGGTCGTAAGGAGTTGTGCTGACAAGGTCCGAAAACTTTTATCGGCCACAAAGGCGCGAAGAAAAACTTTGTGCCTTTGTGTCAATTTCAGCCCAAATCAAGTTCCTTCCAGAAACTGGCCCTGGATGTATTTGGCTACGTCGACAAGATTTTTTGTCTTTTCAAAAACAGCAAGCTGTCTATCGGCGCCGGTACCATGTTCCAGGATCTTATTGACATAGGCCAGGCGGTGACGGCTCCCTAAATGATCGACTACATCGTCTACAAAATCCAGCAGCTCGGAAAGGAAATGAGGACCCGGGTGTTCACCTCTTCCTCTTTACCAAAGTCTATCAGTCGTCCATCAATACCATATCGACTCGCTCTCCATTTATTTTCATTGATCAATGGCCGGGGATACTGGATAAAATTCATGTTCTGCGAACGAAGAGTGTAAATTTTAGCACACACAGCCTGGAACAGCGAAGTGAGAGCGATGGTTTCCTCAACAGTCATCGGCACGTCGCAAATACGAAATTCCACGGTGTTGAAGAAAGGATGTACGCGGAGATCCCACCAGATCTTTTTGGCGTTGTCGATGCAGTTAGTTTTTACCAAAAGCTTCACGTAATTTTCGTATGACTCGATGCTCTCAAACGCTTCAGGGATGCCTGTGCGCGGAAACTTGTCAAAGACCTTTGTGCGAAACGATTTGTATCCCGTTTGTCTTCCTTCCCAAAAAGGTGAGTTAGTACTCAGCGCATAGATATGCGGCAGGAAATATCTTGTTGAATTAGCGATGTGATTGGCCATTTCTCTCGTTTCCATGCCCACGTGCACATGTAACCCAAAAATTAAATTGCTACGAGCGGCTTCCTGCAGTTCGTTTACAATCTCGTTGTAGCGTGCATGATCTGTGATGAGTTGACTTTCCCAGTGGCTGAACGGATGTGTGCCGGCGGCCGCCATAGCGAAACCAAGACGATCGGCTATCTCTGAAATCGTTTTTCTTAAGTCGCCGACATCTTTGTACGCCTCGTCTACGTCCGCACAAATATCCGTTCCCACCTCCACAACGGCCTGGTGCATCTCCGCTTTAACCTTATCCTTAATTACCTTTTGACCCTCATGCACAATTTTTTGTTCATGACTCTTCAGTTCGTACGTCGCAGGATCAAGTACCATGTACTCTTCCTCGACACCGAGAGTGAAACTTTTATAATTGAGCGTGGCCATCTTCTAGGAATTAGGATTTGGGGTTTTGGAATTAGGTTTTTGGCTCGCAAGAAGTTTTATCTCATGTGATTTGTCGAGGTACGCAATATATCCATTTGTAAGTTTGAAAACCAATTCACACTTCCGTTCTCCTGTTGTGAGCTCTTCCTCAGTATTATAGTTTTCATCAAAGGCAGTCGCCAGGTGTTCCATTGTTTCCGTAACAGAACCTCTTGCGATGATAAAGAAGTTTCGTGTATCAGAGAATGTATATCGACCATAGCCTTCCGCCATGTTCCGTGTGACTGATCTTGAAGAATCGATGATTTGGGCCGTAAGCAAAAACTTTTCATGCGCAGAAAATCTCTTTGTAAGCTCAGAAACAAATATTCTAAGCGATCTTGCCTCTATATAGCATTTCAGTTCCTTATACCCTTTGTAGTCCATAAGCGTTGCAGCGGTTGTAGTTCCGGTTACAGCCAAATTCCTAATTCTGGATTCCATTCGCACTTCTCTTCACATACTGGCCCCAGGTAAGATTATCCTTACCATCTTCCGTTTGCATGGCGCGTTCGATGGCATAATTGGACATGGTTTCAACGACCCACTCAAAATTTTCCTCGCCTACACTCGCACGTTCGGCATCGGGGGCAGGGTTGCAAAAATCGATTGCGTAAGGTATTCCATCGCGAATCGCCAGTTCCACGGTATTAAAATCATATCCCAGGGAGTGATTGATCTTCAAAACAATTTCCTCCATCTGCGCTAAACGTTCCTGCGAAGGTTTGAAGTCTGCGACATATCTCAGGTGATGCGCGTTGCGCGGTTCATACGACATAATCCGAACATACTTACGGCCGACGCAGTAACAGCGATAATATTCTTCAAATACAATTTCTTCCTGTAGCAACATCACGAGTTGGCCGGTCTCGTTGTGTTTCTCATAGAATTCGCCGGGGTCGCGAAGCTTGTATACATTTTTCCAGCCGCCGCCTGCGAACGGTTTCATGTAAGCCGGAAAGCCCACATAAGCGAAGATCGAATTCCAGTCAAGCGGGTATTCAAGATTGCTGAATGATTCATCAGATGTATCTGTGGGAAGTTCTCGCGAGGGGAGGATCACCGTTTTTGGAATCGGAACTCCAACCTGGGTCATTAGACAGTTATTGAAGTATTTATCATCAGCGCTCCACCAAAAGGGATTGTTGATCACAACGGCTCCCGTTAGCGCAGCATTCTTCAGCCAGGTTCGATAGAATGGCACGTCCTGAGAAATGCGATCGACTATGACACTGTACCCGGTCGGTTCCCCTTGTACGGCCTTTGAAATGTGTACCGGTTCGGCCATGACGTCGGGGATCGCTTTGCTATTAATTCTTTCCACAAAGGCCATCGGGAAACTTCTTTCTTTTCCGAAGAGAATGCCGATTTTTTTCATACCGTTAGTTTGTCCAAATGTATTTTAAAATTTTCAAGACCCAATCACGGGAAGGGAATAAACCGCAACGGGTTGGGACAAGGCATGCCGTTGAGACAAGGCATGCCGTTGAGACAAGGCATGCTAATTTGGAACTTGTTTTTTGGAACTTTATATTTGACGCCATGCAAGCTGCGGACCTGTCCCGTGTTTTGACTGAAAATGCCATCATCCACTCGAGATTTCTTCAACGGGAAGTAAAGATTGACTTTTTCATCCCTAAGAATGTTGCTGATCATCGCGAAGTAAGCCTGTTGCTGATCAACGATGGTCAGAATATGAGGGAGCTTGGTCTAAAAGGTATCCTCGATAATTTATATTCTCAAAACCAGGTCAGCGCTCTTCTTTGTGTTGGAATTTATGCCGGGCCGGAAAGGAAATTGGAATACGGAACAGCCATCCAGGCGGATTATCTCGGGCGCGGCTCAAGGGCTGGATTGTACACGCTGTTTATCATGCATGAATTGTTGCCATTGGTAAAGAAGAGGTTTCATCATTTTCATTTTACGGAAAAAGGGTTCGCTGGTTTTTCCTTAGGAGGACTAATGGCTCTGGATATTGTTTGGAACTGTCCGCATGAATTTAGCAGGGTCGGAGTTTTTTCAGGTTCGTTGTGGTGGCGCAGCCTGGATCTTGTGGTGGCGCAGCATGGAGTATAACCGCGATGACTGCGAAGATGAACTGCATCGTATCATGCACCAACAAATAAAAAAAGGTCGACACAATCCTGGCTTGAAATTTTTCCTCACGACGGGTTCCCTTGACGAAACGCACTATCGCAATGAAAATGCCATCATGGACTCCATTGATGACACTATTGCTCTTATTAACGAGCTGGAATCACTCGGATACAAAAATGAGATAGATATTCGCTACATAAATTATGACGATGGCAAGCATGATATCGCAACGTGGAAAAGGGCGATGCCTGAGTTTTTGAAATGGGGATGGTCACCAATGGCTTATCCCGACGGGAACAATAGTTGATTTCGCTTTACTGGTTAACTCTGTAAATA
>VBAU01000165.1:15281-20510 GCA_005883855.1 Bacteroidota bacterium | reverse complement strand
AATGGGGATCGACTGGCAAACGACTGGTGGTGTAACCAAGATGGTGAACAACAAAATGCTTGTCTACTTTAACGGGAACCATGACAGTCTCCGTTTACAGATACGCCAGGGCCTTGCCAAGGTATTGGTCGAAAACATTTTGTTTGGAGATGATCTCGGCGACTTTGCAGCTAACCAGGCGCTACTCGATCTGCCCAAGTGGATTACAGACGGATACATTGAATACGCGGCCGAACATTGGAGTGCGTCGCTGGATGATCAATTAAAATCTGCTCTGCTCTCTGGAGATTACAGCGATAAATTTTACCAGTTTGCTTTTGCAAAACCTGACCTCGCTGGTCATGCTTTCTGGCATTACATCATACCTGAGTCGCATCTACAGAAATCTAAACAGCGCCGCGGAAAAAGTAACCAAGAAAAAATTTAAAGACCTGCTGAGAGACTTCATGACCGAGGAGACTCAGAAATATTACAAGGACATTAGGGGCCGGCGTAATGTTCCGAAGGGGCAACTTTCCGTGGTGAAACAAATAGGCAAAAGGGACTATATCCGTTTCAACGCAAATCCCCAACCTCGCAGCTTTACCTATGCGTATGTTGAATTTCGCCAGGGGCAATACCGTGTTGTGTTGATGGAGAATTTCAATAGCAGGAAAGTATTATTGAAATATGGAGTTCGTGCTAACGAAAACGAACAGAATCCCAATTATCCCATCCTTGCGTGGGATGGAAAGGGCACTCGACTCGCCTGCATTTACTGGATGGAGGGAAAATTGAAATTGTTTGTTTATGACGTGGTCAACAGGATTAAGGTGGTCAAGGCCCAGGAATTGCACCAGTTCAACCAGGTAGAGGACATGAAATATATGCTGGATCCCAATACCCTTCTACTTTCTGCTGTAAAGGGCGGGCAGTCGGACATTTATGTTTATAAGATAGATAAGGAAACCATCCAGCAGGTAACCAATGATGTTTATGACGATCTGGATGCTTCGTTTGTAGCCTTTCCTGGAAAAACAGGAATCATTTATGCAAGTAACAGGCCTAACGCCACAGTAGCGAGCAGCAGTGATTCGTTACCTGGCACCCACTTCAATATCTTCATGGTGGATAGCTGGAATCAGTCGGAGTTTAAGCAGATTTCACAACTCACCAATCTGAAATTTGGAAACGCACGTTATCCAACTCAGTACAATACCACGCACTTCACATTTGTGAGCGACGAGAACGGGATCAACAATCGTTACGCCGGATTTTTTAAAACGGAAAGGGCGGGACTGGACACGCTCGTATTTATCGGGGATGAAGTTCTTCGCAATCCTACACAACCCGATGTTGATAGCCTACTAAAAGAATGGAGCAAGAGTGACATCGACTCGGTGGGTTTCGTGTCAGTCACTAATGACTCTTCTTACGTTTTTCCTTTGACGAATTACCAAAGTAGTTTGCTAGAAACCAGGACCGCAGGAGATAACAGCCTGGTGAGCGAAGTGGTGAGACAAGGAAACTTTAAGTTCCTCTACCGATTGCGTGTTGACGAAAACACGTTAAGACGCCGAAATATCTCGGCCAAGCCAACCGAATATGCAAAAAGATTGATCGAGCAGCGGCGCCTCGAGGAGGGAAAAGCTGAACTTGTAAACCCACAAAAGACGGACATTTCGGATACCGCGAAGAAGGGCCAAGATGTTTTCAATAGCGAATTCGAAAATGAAAAGAAAGATTCTTCACAATTAGGCAAGGTTGTCAATGGCGAGGAAATCTCAACTGCCGAGCCCATCCTGAAAAAAGCGCGGGTGTTTGAATACCGGCCTCCAAAATATTTTGTCGACTATGCTGTAACCGGCTTTAACAATGCAGTTTTCGGAACACGATACCAGCCGTATGGCGGAGGAGGCGGACCCATCCAACTTTCCAATGGCGATGATTTTAACGGAATGATACGTATGGGAACTGCTGACCTATTTGAGGACATGAAATTTATGGGAGGATTCCGGCTCGCCACGAGTAACCTGGCAAACTATGATGTCTTGTTGTCGTTCATGAATTATCGCAAACGGTTGGATTGGGGAGCTATGGTATATAGAACAAACGAGAAAGTCGGATTTCTTGCAGGTCCACCACCAAGTGTTGCTTATCCGGGGCTGATGCGATCCGATCTTTTCCTGCTCAATTTGCAATATCCGTTTGATAGGGTGCGCAGCATAAGAGCTAAGATTGGGCCGCGTTTTGACAGGAAGATCCTGAAAGGAGTCGATCAACAAACACTCGAGGTCCCGGATGAGAAAAAAATCTTTGGGCAGTTTGACCTTGAATATGTCTATGACAATACACTCAATCCAACCTTAAATATCTGGAAAGGTCTTCGGTATAAAGTCTATTTCGATTGGTTTACCCAACTCAGTAATGTCTCCAGTACAGAAGGAAAGTATTTATTGAATGCTGGCTTCGATGCGCGCCATTACTTGCCCATTTATCGCAACATCATTTGGGCGGTTCGTGCCGCGGGAGATTTTTCGTGGGGAAGCCAGAAAGTAATTTATTACCTGGGTGGAGTGGATGGATGGCTTGGCCCAAAATTCAACAGTGCCAACCCGCCCGATCCCGACGTTACTTACACATACCAGTCGCTCGCGGTAAACATGCGCGGCTTTCCACAAAATGTAGCCAACGGGAACAATGCACTTGTAATGAATAGTGAGGTCAGATTGCCGGTGTTTACGACGTTCTTCAACAAACCCATCAACAACGCATTTATCCGCAACTTCCAACTCGTCCAGTTTATCGATTTAGGAACTGCGTGGAACGGCCAGTTTGATAAGATTGAAAGGCCCGCTGTAATTTATGGCGCAGACCCGTTAACAGTAAGGATCAAAGCCGGAGGCATTGGCCCTTTTGTCGGTGGTTACGGTTTTGGTGCCCGCAGCACGCTGTTGGGCTATTTCCTTCGATTTGACTGTGCCTGGGAGATGAATAGACTTTTCAGTGGAAAGCCCCAGCTATATGTCGCGATGGGCATGGACTTCTAGTCGATTGCGGCTTTCTCGGATTAAAAGATTGAGACCTCCCTTGTTGGGAGGTTTTTCATTTCATCAGTTTCTTCCCCTCAGAGCGCGACGGTCCAATTCGGTTTCATGTGTGCTTCAAAACTTCTGTGAGCTTTTTCATGGTGTAATAAAGGATACTGATAAAACAAGCGAAACAAGCGCTCATTGCCCATGCGCTTTTGTAATCGTAAGGATTAATGATCATTTCAACAATTTCAGTCAATAACGGGAACGGATTGAAAATAATGTCCCAGCTATTGAATCGTAAAAACCTGCCGATGTAAACTCCAAACGCACTTAGCCACATGACCATAAAAATCAAAAGTGCGGAAGTGAAGCGTCCCTTTGTCCTTTTCAGCAACATTTCCATTTTCCAAATCGAAATAATGCCGAACAAAATGCCGTTCCATGCAAATGAAAGTATAAGAGTAAGATCGAACCACGGCCGATTCCCTTCCATAGTTTGCAAATGAAACAGATCGGTAAGAATATAAAATGAGTTAGGCATAAATAAAAGCCAGGCCGATATCGACAAGATGAGAGTTACTTTATTTCGTAGTACAACCTGATGGCGGCTCAACCAATTTGCTATCAGCAGTGGCACATAAGCCAACAGGAGGTTCCATGCGAGGAAAACGTAGCTCAGCCGATGCGAAGTAATTATTCTTATTATCAACAATAGGATGCTGAATGCCGAAGAAATTAATATCCATTGCTGAATGCTCAGTACCGGTGCACTTTTATTTTTTATTTGCGGCAGCAACTGTTTCACCTCAAAATTTTTGGAAGAAAAATTATGGCACCAGTTAAAAATGCGGTAGCAGCGGCGACCAATACCGCTGCAGCCGATACATCTTTGGTAAATTTTATGCCTGGGTGAAAATCTTTGGATACGATATCCGAAAGTCTTTCAATCGCTGTGTTAAACAGTTCAGTCACCCACACAAACCCTGTTGCAAGAATAATTGCTATCCATTCTCCTTTGCTTACACCAAAAAATGCGGCGGCGATAAACGCGAATATGGTAATGCATAAATGAATGATCGCATTGTGCTCCGCGGCAAAAAAACCGGTTAACCCTTCAAACGCGTAGCGGAAACTTTTGAGTCTTGCCTTCAATGAAAAAGAGTTCGGGGATTCGTTTCCTGTAATCATGTCTTTTGTTTTATTTATCAAAGTTACCATTGCACTCCGCGTGAATAGTACATCACAATTGCCAGGGTTAAGAATAATCCAACGCTTCCAAGCAATAATGCGTAATCCTGCAATTGCAATATGGTGAATACATAACTATATAGTAGCAACAACACCAATGACAAGAGCATGGAAAGTTTCGAGGAATGCAGCAGTCCTCTAACAAACCAAGTGATAAGGGCAACCGTCGCGACCGTAGCCAGTGCATAGGCGCCATTAAAGCCAATATATTCAGAGAATGATAGCAGCAGGGTGTAAAAAAGCACCAGTGCAAAGCCGATGAGCGCATACTGAATGGGGTGAACTGATTTTTTGTTGTTCGTTTCGATAAGGAAGAATGCGGTAAACGTTAACAGGATACAGAGTATCGCATACTTCACCGATCGCGTAGTCTTCTGGTATCCATTAACGGGTATAAAAAGATCGGTTCCAAATGCCGCGGAACTCAGGTTATAGCTGTCGTCTCTCCAGGCTTGGGGAAAAGCTCGTCTAATTGAAAGGCTCTTCCACTTCGCAACAAAACCTGATTTTCCGATGGCAGTGGCAGAGCTGTCGGGCAATTGGTTGCCTGTAAAACTTGGATCGGGCCAGCTCGATTGCATTTGCACGGCGGTTTGTTTACCAACCGGGGTAAACAAAAGTTGTTGCGAGCCATTGAGGCTAATTTGACCGGAAAACCTGATGCTCGCAGAGGCGGCGGCCGGATTGATAACAACAGATGATAGAAAACAATTTTTAAAAACTCCGTTGTTTACATTCGACGGCGTAAATGACAAAAGGCTGTCACTCCAATTCATTTTCAATTCCTCCTTCAATCCTTTGACGTCGCTTATGCCCAGGCACACATACGCCTCATTCCACACCAGATCGCTGGCAGTAAGCTTCAATTTTTCCAGGGGCAACGGTAAAAAATTTCCGCTTATATCGATCACCGAAGAGTAGAGCATGACCTGGTAAATGCCCCTATACTTTTTTATTGGATCGACGC
>VBAU01000165.1:7871-15205 GCA_005883855.1 Bacteroidota bacterium | reverse complement strand
AATGATGGGGCTTCCATTATTATCGATGGATGAGCGGGTGTAAGGAACGACCAGGATAGGACCTGTGATGTTTTGCCGGTTGGCCCACTTGCTGCTGACTTCATTAATTGCCTCTTGTTGCCGCGCTTGCCTTTCTTGCACGAGATCTTGCACGAAATAAGCAGGTATTAACAACAATAATGCGAGAACCCCAATGATCAACCCTTTAACGATCAGTTTGCTTTTTTGCCAGACGCTGCTTACTAAAGTTTCCATTTTGTTAGAATTTATTTTTGTTTGAAGAAGTCTTTTCAGCTATCCATTTCCACCAGAAGGCGGTGCAAGTAGTATACACAAACATTTCATACAGGTCATCACTTATTGAGTGACCATTACGTACGACGGCCATATAAACAGGAATGAGAAAGACAATAGCCGACACTGTAATAAAGATTCCTCCAGCGTGAATCGGTAAGTAGATCCAACCGAATTGTTTAAACCAAATTTGTTTCATGAGCCATATTTTTTGAAATTATGAATAGATCAAAAATTTAAGCGATAGCCGGGAAAGGTGAGGGCCGGCCCGATTGATTTTTCGACTCATCAACTTTAGACAAGATAACTTCTAACAATGGCAACATCTTGTTCAACCCTTTTGTTTTGATGATAAAATTCCAGAGCGGCTCAAATTTTTTCCATCCACCGGCGTATGAGAAGTGCTTGATAACATGTTTGAATTGGTCATGCTGCCAACTTGCTTTCCAGATATTGCTCCAACTGTAAAAAGAACGATATGCCCAATCATAACCCCGTTTCAATTCGTTTGCGGACAAACCCTTCGTTTTAAAAACAACGTTCCTCGTATCGTAGAGGTCCCAATTGTAATGAAGGATGCGTTGTTCGTCTTTCATGCGTTGAAAGAGTCTTGTCCCCGGATAAGGAGTCAGGATATGATATGTGGATGTAGTGAGACCATTGTTCACTCCCCAGTTCACTGTCTTTTTAAAAACATCTTTGTCGTCGTCGTCAAGCCCGAATACAAAACTGCCATTGATCATGATGCCAAGAGAATGCAACCGGGAAATGGCCTCTTCATAGTTTTTCCCGAGGTTCTGTTTTTTATTACTCTGTGCAAGATTAGATGAGCTTAATGTTTCAAATCCGACAAAAACACTTCTTAGCCCCGCGTCTGCGGCGCGTTCAATCAGATCTCCTCTCAAAATGGCATCGATCGTGGAAGCTCCCTGGAAAACCCGATTCATTCCTTTCATTCCCTCAAAAAGGGCAGAAGCGAAGCGATAGTTGCCAAGCAAATGATCATCGAGAAAGTAGAGGTGCCTGCCTGGCAAGCGATCAATTTCTTTCAATGCTGCTTCCACCTGTTGCGTATAGAACGATTTACCACCTTCAAAAAAAGCGTCCTTGTAGCAGAAGTCGCAATGATGGGGACATCCTCTCGAAACCACAATTGAATTCGGCACGAGGTAGCGATTGCGTTTGATCAGATCCCTTCTGATTGGAGGAATATCGCCAATGTCCCTTTTCACGTTTACATAAACTTTCCTCGGCTCCTTTCTTCTAAAATCTTTTAGGAATTGTGGGAACACATCTTCTCCCGGGCCAATGAAAATACTGTCTGCGTGTGGCTCTGCTTCATCCGGCAAAGAACTCACGTGTAACCCACCGAGACAAACATAAGCGCCCTTTTTCCTGTAATGATCAGCCAGCGCATAGGATCGATATGCATTCGTTATATAGACTTGTATCACCACCAGGTCGGGACTGTCACTGATATTTAATTCTTCAACGTGTTCATCCTGCAAATCGATTTCATCGTCGGGTGAGCAATACGCCGCAAGCGTAGCCAATCCCAGCGGCGGAAACAAAGAATACTTTATAGGCCGCCAATAGGGACTTTTCGCTTCCGTTAGTGCAGGCAAAATCATTTTAATTTTCATATGCTGCATTTTGCCGTGATAGCCTTTCTATCTCGGTTATTTTATTATAACAAATACCAAGAGGAATGAGACCGACAATTCCGAATGAGCAATCACACAACCTCCACCAAAAAGGAATGCTACGCAGATAGCCGCCGATCAATGCAAATGGAACAATGAGGAAACAAGTGATAGCCCCAAACTCAATGACCCATTTATTTTTTACCGGATCCCTGTAGGGCCCGATGAAGGCGATAGCAATGACAACGTGGGCGAAGGCTAACCAATCGTAACCATAAAACAGGTAAGGAAATTTTTCATCGGTGTCTTTAATAGCAAACAAAATTCTATTTAGCCAATTGCCAATAAACGACTCGTCGCTAAAGAACTTTGTTGCCATCGACAACTCACCTTCAATCGGTATGGCCGTGATCCCGCTTACCACGAGCACGATCATAAAAACGAGCAACCACCGCTTTATGCTTCGTTTATTCTCTTCTATCTGAAAAGTACTTTGCATCTCAAAGTATTTGATCAAAAAAAATTACTTTACACCCTTTATCATGTTTTCTAATGCCGCAATGTGATCGGTAAAAGCTTTTTCGCCCGCCTTTGTAACGGCATATGTTGTGTTAGTTTTTCTTCCAATAAATCCCTTGTGTATTTTGATATAGCCGTTGTCTTCGAGATTGACCAGATGAGTGGCCAGGTTTCCGTCGGTCACCTCCAGCATTTGCTTCAAGTCATTAAAATTTACTTGCTCGTTGACCATAAGAATGCTCATCACACCCAAACGAATGCGATTGTCAAAAACTTTATTTAAGCCAGTTATCGGATTTTTCATAATCTCATTAGTCATTGTCAATTGTCATGTGCCATTAATCATTATAATCGTGACTAATGACTTATTGACTATTGACTCTTTCATACTTCCACCACATGATAGTTCCATAAATAATGTGCAACACACCAAAACCAATTGCCCAGAAATACAAACCCGCATGAATGAATTGTGTACTAATCAAACCCAGGATGATTTCCGAATAACCAAGGTAACGAACGTCACTCAGCGTATACTTGCTGCCATTTACAAGTGCCAGGCCGTAGAAAACAAGACATGCTGGTGCTACAAAATGCCACTCATCGTATTGAAGCATTGCCAGGACGAAAAGTCCGCCAGCGATCAAAGGAAGCAAAACGTTCCACAAAAGTTTGCGTGCAGTGAGATCCCAAAAAGGCAAATGATTTTGTCTTGCCCTTCTCCAGGTAAAAACAAATGCGAGTATCAAAGCCGCCAGCAGTATTACTATAGCGAGGATCACCAATTTAATTTTCAGAACGGTAAAATCTTCATATGTGCTGGCCGCGCCGCGATTCAATTCAACATAGTAGTCCTTAAGAATGTTATTGGCAACATAGGCACCCACCAGGGCGCAAACACCAGCCGCTATTCCGCTTAGCCCGCTCAAGGAAATAAACCTCGAAGATCTTTCCATGATGCGTTTAATATCGCTGATCTCCTGAAGCGTTTCTGCCCCCCGGGATGACGTAGTGGAATGGCCGTGTTGATTTTGTTCGCTCATAAAAAGCACTTTGAATTACAAAGTAAATGCATGGTTTGTAGTCTTCCAAATATTTGACGGTTATTTTGTGCAGTTAACCGATAAAATAAACTGCTCCGACTAGCGTTCTGTACATTTGCGCATGGTATGAGAAGATTGGAATTATTGTTAACCTTGTCCCTGTTGAGCCTTGTGGTTACCCTCGACGCCCAGAAAAAGATCATTTCAGGCCTTATCAGAGACTTCCATAGCGATGAACCCATTCCATTCGCATCCGTCGTATTTAAGGGAAGCACAACAGGGACCCTTTCCGATTCCGCAGGCAGGTTTGCTTTCTTTTTGAATCGCTGGCCATCAGATACGCTTGAAATAACCTGCGTGGGTTATCAACCCTTCCGACTTTACGTAGACCCTGCTGAAGATTCTATCACGAGACTTATCTCGATGGAACGAGGCACATTCAATGAAGGCGTTAAAGTGAGAGTGAGAGTAAACAAAGGGCTGCTAGTATGGCGTAAGATTGTTAAACATAAGGATCAGAATGACAGGTATAGGTTCGATTATTTCTCGTACGAGTTATACAACAAACTCGAAGTAGATCTGAGGCGAGTCAACTTTAAAGGCCTTTCCAGGCTGAGGCCGATCCGTCCTGTAGCGGATCTAATCTCGAGCAGCATTGATTCCAGTGAGGTACCACCTGTATTACCCACGTATCTCACAGAAGCTTTGTCCGATTATTACTACCAGAAGAAACCATTAAGAAGAAGAGAAGTCATTAAAGCTGCCAACACGAATGGCGTAAAGAATGAGAGCATAGTAAAATTCTTAGGCGGGATGGACCAAAACGTGGACATCTATGACAATTTCATTCCTGTCTTCGACAAGCAATTCGTGAGCCCCGCGAGTGACAATGGCGATGCATATTACAACTACCGGGTGGCTGACACGCAATTCATAGGCAATCATAAATTCTATCATCTTGTATTTACGCCGAGGCGACATGGGGAAAACACATTTGAAGGTGACTGTTGGGTGAACGATACAACGTTCGCGATTCAGAAAATGAACTTGCGGTTGGGCAAAGATGCCAATGTGAATTTTTTAGAAAAACTGAGCCTCATCCAGGAGTATAAACTGATCAACGACTCGACATGGTTCTTATCAAAAGACAAATTTGTGGCTGATCTGTCTCCGTTCGGAAAGGAAAGTCCGGCATTTGTTGGTCGAAAAACTACCACGTATAAAAATGTGGTCGTTAATGACAGCTCTGTACTTGCCGAATTAGCAAAAAATAAATTGCAGGAAGAAATTATTACTCTTCCGGGAGCAACGGAAAAAAATAAAGAGTACTGGATCGCTTCGCGGCACGACACACTTAACAGGAACGAGAAGGCGATTGTGAAGATGATTGACACCCTGATGGCCTCGTCAGAGTTCAGGCGTTTCACAAACAAGTTGAATTTCATCGGCACCGGGTATCTCAATGTAGGGAATTATCAACTTGGCCCCTGGTATAATTGGGTCACTTACGACGGGTGGGAAGGACTTCGACTGCGATTTGATCTCCAAACGAACAAGAAATTTGACCGAAAGCTATGGCTCCACGCATATCTTGCTTATGGATTTGTTGATGCAAAATTCAAAGGGCAGGCGGAGGCGTTATATATCCCGCAGAAACATCCACGACTGTATTTGTATGGCTCCTACATAAACGACCTGGACTTTGGTCAGGACTATTACGGTGAGATTTCTTCTGATAACATTTTCGCCCTTGCGGTGCGCAAGAATAACATTCCCTTTAAGTACATGAATGTAGAGAAAACAAATTTTGAAATCCTGAAAGAATTTAATTCCGGCTTTTCCCTTCGCCCGGCTGTCCTCTATAAATCTTTTACGCCGTTAAAAAATCTGCCTCCCAAAGATTCTTTCGCAGCCGATGGCGGAGATCCGATGACAACATTCGAGGTGGGCATCCACCTTCGTTTTGCTTACCTGGAAAAGTTCCTCGAGAGTAATTTTTTTCGAACCAGCCTTGGCAGCCCCTATCCTATTCCCGAGATCTATTTTGGTCATGGAATACCGGGCGTTTTTCACAGTAGCTACAGTTATTACAAACTTTCAGGAAGCATCTCAGATTATTTCAAAATTCCTCCCTTCGGGAGTAAGTACTTCAGTGTATTTGGAGGAAGAACATTTGGCACGCTGCCCTACGTGCTTCTCGACATCGCGCCCGGTAACGAACTATATTACTACAACAAATACGCTTTTAACTTGATGAACAAATACGAATTCATCGGTGATAAATATATGGGAGTAAATATTGAGCACAATATTGGTAATGGACTTTTCAGGTTCATTCCGAAATTGAGATTCCGTCAATTTTGGACCGCAAAAGTTTTGTGGGGAAGTTTGAGTGATGCGAATGTTGCCCTCAATTTTAAAGAGGGAAGCAATTTTCAAGACTTAAATGGGCGCACGTACATGGAACTGGGAACGGGCGTAGATAACATTCTCCATGTACTAAGAATTGACTTTATCTGGCGTGTATTTCCGGCCACTCTCGACAAAGCAAGTGACCATCCTTTTGGGATCTTTGGTAGTTTCAGATTAAGCTTTTAAATGACAGTTCAACCGCAAGACTCGCAGCGTCGATATGCAAATATTTTTCGCCTCTGCAGAAATTCGGCATATTGTTTTACCTTCCTTGCACTTTAAATACAAACTGTACGATTATGCCATCTCGCTACATTCTGGCACTCGACCAGGGAACGACGAGCAGTCGCAGTATGGTGTTCGATAAGCAAGGCAATATTATCGGCGTTGCGCAAAAGGAATTCAAACAAATCTTTCCCCAGCCCGGCTGGGTGGAACATGACGCCGAAGAGATTTGGAGTACCCAATTTGGAACCATGGCCGAGGCGGTGGCACGTGCGAAAATTACCATGAAGCAAATCGCTGGAATTGGTATCACGAATCAGCGAGAGACCACGGTGGTCTGGGAACGTAATTCTGGCAGACCGATTTGCAATGCGATTGTGTGGCAGGACAGGAGAACAGCGGCATTTTGCGATGAATTGAAATCGACACACGGGATGAAGGATCTCATTAAAGAGAAAACCGGATTGGTGATCGATGCCTATTTCTCTGCGAGCAAATTAAAATGGATCCTGGATCATATCCAGGGCGCCCGGCAAAGAGCAGAAAATGGTGAGCTGGCATTTGGCACGATTGATTCGTGGTTGATTTGGAAATTGACCGGCGGAGAAGTTCATGTCACGGATGTCTCAAATGCCTCCCGGACGATGTTGCTAAACATACACACCGGCGAATGGGATGACGAACTATTGAAAATTTTTTCTGTGCCGCGGTCATTGCTCCCGGAAGTGAAATCATCCAGCAAGATTTATGGTGTTACCGGCAATATCATTCCCGATTCACACTTACCCATCGGGGGAATTGCCGGCGATCAGCAAGCTGCGTTGTTTGGACAAATGTGTACGCAACCCGGAATGGTAAAAAATACCTATGGCACCGGGTGTTTTATGCTCATGAATACGGGAACCAAAGCCACCGCCTCAAAAAACAATCTGCTTACGACTATTGCCTGGAAAATTGAAAACAAAATAGAATATGCACTTGAAGGATCGGTATTCATTGCCGGTGCAGTCGTGCAGTGGCTTCGGGATGGTCTGAAAATAATCCGCACCTCAAAAGAAGTAGAGGAGCTGTCCGCACAGGTGCCCGATGCAGGCGGAGTTTATCTCGTGCCCGCTTTCGCTGGTTTAGGAGCACCACATTGGAACCAGCACGCACGTGGTACTATTTTCGGTCTCACACGCGGCAGCAGTAATGCACA
>VBAU01000165.1:0-7852 GCA_005883855.1 Bacteroidota bacterium | reverse complement strand
GGCAGCAGTAATGCACACATTGCAAGGGCAGCCCTGGACAGCATCGCTTATCAAACTTACGACGTGTTGAAAGCTATGGAGGCTGACGCCGGTATTCGGATCTCCGAGCTTCGTGTAGATGGAGGTGCTACGGTGAATAATTCCCTGATGCAATTCCAGTCCGACATTCTCAGTTGTAAAGTAGTGAGGCCAAGGATAACCGAAACAACAGCTCTTGGCGCTGCCTACCTCGCGGGACTTGCCGTCGGCTACTGGAAAAATATCGAAGAGATTCAACAGCAATGGCAGATTGATAAAACCTTCGCCCCTCAAATGGAGCCCACCAAGGCAAATGAATTACTCAAAGGGTGGACACGCGCTGTAAAGGCTTCAATTGCCTGGTCTGAGTTGTAAGATCAATTACTTAATGAAAAAGCTCAGAAGGCTCATTACTCTTCAGGGATTATTGCACGCTTCCTTGTGGTAATGTCGGCGTCGATGCAGATGACTTCTTATTCCGCATAAGATAAAAAGGGTCGAACAGATCAATAAACTGTTTTAGGCTGTTTTCGTCTTGGTTAGTTAAGGTCAGTTGCAACGTACTTGATAGTGATCCATGATCGTACACACCACCATAGCTTACCAATTTATCAAAGGCGCCCAGCGCTTCAGACATCTGGCGAACTTGTTCCTCGGATCTGTTTTTTGAAGCGCCTTGCATGACGAAACCTAAAATGGTTTTGAGATCAATTATGAATGCGCTGGGATAACCTTCATATGGGCCAAACAAAGTTTTCATCTGTTGATTTGTTCCCGATGATTCTAAAAATTTTTGCGCTGCCGTTTGAGATAAAGACACAACAAAAAGCGAATCATCCGATAAAATGACGGGCTTCATTTTTTTTGCAGCTTGACTCTTCCCAGTATCATTTTGTTCAGCTTGCACCGCGGAAGATATCGCTTTGAACTTTTGCTTGTCCTTTATGCCGCCGGCCAAAAAAACCTGTATGCCATTCATGGCTTTTGTCACAGAGTCTCCTTCGCCTGGATCGTTCAGTTTTATTACAGCCATCGTCATATCTCCTCTTATGGCAGAAACGATGTCATCCATCATTATCTTTTTCTTGCTAAGGCTATCAAGATATCTACCTGCCCCGGCCCTCAAAAGCACTTCATTAAGCATTGCAGGAGAGAATCTGAAAGAATAAACGAAAATGGGTTGGCCTGCGGGCAGTTTGCCTGTCAATTGGGTGTTTATGTTTTTAGTCGGGTATTTTTTATATAGCGAGTCAATTGTTGCCGATACATATTGAGTCATCTGCATAGTTGTGCGGCCATTTTCAAATCTAATTACGCCTGCACTATAATTCCCACCACCAAGCATATTCTTGTTAAACATTGCTACAATTTGAGGTGCCTTTGTCTTTTGCGATTGTGACTGAACCATATTGTTTATCCATACATACATATCACCGTCTTGTTTTAAAAGCGAGGTGAAATGTTCATTGATGGAAGCGATTTTTCGTTTCGTTAAAAGCATTTTGCATTTCTCAGCTAGCTGTTTTGTTTTTGTCGCATCATCTGGGGTCTTTGGTTCGGTGGCTGGATACACAGGCACCTCTTTGTTGTCATCCCCTGTGATTACAAAAATGTCATTATTCCATGCGATGGCCGTTTGTTTATGAATCAGCAATTTTCCGTTCGAAATCTTTACCGTGTGCTCCCCAGGTGCTAATTTCTTGACCATAGCAGCAAATTGACCTGTGTCGCTCGGAACACCGTAAACAATGGGTTCACTCTTCCTGTTACTGTTGTTTGAGGGTATGACAACAAAAATTCCCTGGCTCATATCAACGCCGGTCGACGTTGGGTTTTTGAGAAAAGCTTTTCCTTCCTCGGATGCGTCCTTTATCATGTCCTCAAACATTTTGGATTTAGTAAACTCTTCCCATTTCATTTTTTGTCCAAGGCTTGTCATGTTCATTTTCATGATCATTTTGGCATCTTGCGGGAAATAATTCAAAACTGTATTCTTTTGTGAAAAAATGACCAGCGTCGGACAGCAGTTGAGTAGAAGGATAATCAACAGTCTAATGGTTTTCATGTAAGTGATTTAAGATTTAAATTGTGAAACTAAATTTCCACGAGCTCGCAGTCAAAAAATATTAAGGGCAGAAAATTAGCAAAAATCAACTACAATTATAATGACAAGCAACCTATTGTTTAACCTTGCTTCAAACGTTGATCGCTGTTGAAACGGGACGAAATGATACAAACCCTGCGAGCCGCTGTCGAGTGGGACATTTGCATCATCGGTGGCGGTGCAACAGGTTTGGGTATTGCGGTGGATGCCGCATCACGAGGATTAAAGACTTTGCTCGTTGAGAAATATGATTTCGCCAAGGCCACATCCTCACGGAGCACGAAGCTCGTGCACGGTGGCGTTCGATATCTCCAACAGGGCAATATTAAATTGGTGATTGAAGCGCTGAAGGAAAGAGGTATTTTATTGAAGAATGCACCACACCTGGTAAAAAACCAGGCGTTCATTGTTCCGAATTATAAATGGTGGGAAGGTCCTTATTATGGAATTGGTTTGAAAGTGTATGACTGGATGGCTGGAAGTTTAGGATTTGGGCCCTCTCAGTTTTTATCGAGAGAAGAAACATTAGCCCTCGCTCCCTCCCTGGATACCGATAGTTTGCGTGGCGGTGTACTGTATCACGACGGACAGTTCGATGATGCACGATTAGCGATTCACCTCGCTATGACAGCTGCTGATCATGGTGCCACACTAATAAATTACATGAATGTTGAAGGCTTACTCAAGAGTAATAACAAGGTTTGCGGTGTGCACCTTAAGGACACGTTGAAGGACACCTCCAAAGGGTCGGCCACTTGCGAAGTAAAAGCCAAAGTCGTCATCAATGCAACAGGGGTTTTCGCCGATTCTATTTTAAAAATGGATGATGAGCACTCCGATAGCATGTTAACGATGAGCCAGGGCATTCACATCGTTCTTGATAGAAAGTTCCTTCCATCGAATACGGCCATTTTGATTCCCAGGACCGATGATAAACGTGTACTATTCGCCGTGCCGTGGCATGACAAGGTCATCGTCGGAACAACGGATACTCCGGTTAAGAACGAATCGATTTTGTTCTCCATCATATTCAAAAATACCTTACGAAAGACCCTGGCTATTCAGACATTCTAAGTGTATTCGCCGGTTTGCGACCATTGGTACGAGGCCAGTCAAAAACAACAGCCGCGTTATCCAGGGATCACCACATTGCAATCTCGGACTCGGAGTTAATTACGATCACCGGTGGAAAATGGACAACCTATCGAAAAATGGCTGAAGATGTATTGGAAATTGCAATCCACAAAATTGGTCGTGACGACAAAGATCCGGCAGCCACCTGCAACACAAACGATCTGCCGATTCATGGCTACAAAAAAGATGTCGATTTTAACATGCCGCGGTATTATTATGGAGCCGACGAACAGGGCATTCAATCCTTAATGCACGAGCATAAGGAACTAGCCGAAAAAATTCATCCGCTGCTGCCATTTATAAAAGCAGAAATTGTGTGGGCAGTACAAAATGAAATGTGCATGTGCGTTGAAGATTTCTTGTCACGCAGAACCAGGGCTTTGTTGTTAGATGCCAGGTCGGCTATTGAATCTGCAGTACTGGTAGCGGAGATCATGGCAATGGAAATGAACAGGGATACTGCCTGGATTAAAAACGAAATTGATAATTTTAATTCCATAGCAAAAAACTATCTTCCGACTTCGAACCTGCCTGCCGGACAGGGAGATCTGGATATTGAAACCACAAACTAACTACTATGTCAGCCTTTCTTGGAGAATTTATCGGAACTGCTTTGCTCATTATCCTCGGTGATGGAGTTGTGGCCAACGTTGTGCTCGACAAAACCAAAGGGCATAACAGCGGTTGGATTGTGATCACATTCGGCTGGGCGATGGCTGTGTTTGTCGGTGTTTTTGCTTCAACACATCTTGGTGGTAGGGGGCACTTGAATCCCGCTGTGACCCTTGCCGTTGCCTGGTTTGCAGATTTTGATTGGAGTAATGTCTTGCCCTATATTGCTGCGCAATTTGCCGGTGCGTTCACCGGAGCTGTTATTGTCTGGCTTGCATACAAGAAACATTTTGATGAGACAGCCGATGGAGATAGAAAGTTAGCGGTGTTTTGTACCTCGCCCGCGATTCGCCACACTGGTTATAATTTGGTCACTGAAATTATTGGCACTTTTATTTTAGTGATGGGTGCTGCGCTAATGTCCAAACCTGAAATTAAGATCGGAACCTTAGAAGCTTTGCCAGTTGGTTTGTTAATTCTCGCGATTGGCTTATCGCTGGGTGGTCCTACAGGCTATGCCATCAACCCTGCAAGAGACTTAGGTCCGCGCATTGCACATTTTCTTCTTCCCATTCCCAACAAGCGTAATAGCGAATGGAGTTATGCGTGGATCCCGGTGGTTGGCCCGGTGGTGGGTGGCTTGCTAGCCGCCTGGGTTTTTACCTTGCTATAATTCTACAGCACAAGAATGTCTTCTATAAGGAATCCATCCACTATCTTACTACTTCTTGCGACATTGCAAGTCCTTTGCTCAACTTATTTCTTATACATCCCGAATTTTTATGCGATCAATAGCTTTTTGTTTTTTGCCGCTGGCATTGGTATTAGCATTTGCCTTGTCAGGATGCCGCTGGTCAACATGCGAAGGCCAACAATTCTGAACCGGCAATTACTGCTTAAACTTCTATTTGTTATTCCACTGTTGCCGATCAGTTATCAGATTGCACGTCGTATCATGGATCACACTCCGTTGCAAATTGAGTATGCCGATATGTTGCCTATTATAAAAACGATGTGCACGAGGTTTCTGAATGGACAATGGAACCAAGTTTATCAACCTATCCCAGAGATATGGAACGGAGTGCAGCCTGTATATCTTCCTGCCCTGTGGATGCCTTTTCTTTCATCACTCATATTTGACTTCGATTTGAGATGGGTTACAGTTTGCGGAATCTGGCTAAGTGTGGTACTTGTTTTGATACCCTCATGGAAAAAAGAATGGCGCCCCTTTCTCTTATCGGCTGCGCTTCTCACCCTGCTTGCATGGTTGCACTTTGACACCGGGAATAATGTGATTCGTTTAACTGAAGAAGGTGTAGTATTTTTTTATTACGCTTTGTTAACCGTAGCAATTGTGGTGTTTAACCCCTGGTTGTTGGGGGCTGGTATTGGTTTGTGCTTGTTAAGCCGGTATTCATTTATTGGGTGGATCCCATTCGCGGTGTTGTTTCTGCTGTTCGCAAAGCAGTATAGATTCTTGCTGAAATCAATTGGCGCGACTGTCTTCGTATTCATTCTCATTTTGATTTTGCCATTTGGACTACATCCATTCTTATTTCATTTACACTTTCAACAAGATTATATTTTACAGGCAACAAAGGTTTGGCGTGAAAATCCTGAATTCTTTTACCACTCGTTGGGTATGGCGAAATTCTTTGGGCCCAGCCACATCAGGCTCCTTCATTCGGTCTTAATATCCGGTACATTTCTACTGCCCCTGGCTTTTCTGTTTGTAATGAAGAAAAAAATGTTGACGCAACCCAATATTTTGCTCGCGGGATTTCAGTTGAGCGTCACCTTCTTTTACAATTTTATCGATGTCAGTTACCTGTACATTTTCTATACACCGGTGTTTGTAAGTCTTGTCATCGCAGCGTGGTCGCTTTCAGGTAAGCCGATTACCACGTCAGATCCCGTCCATAGCTCTAAGTAAAATTGCAGAAGCCTTCTCGACTTGTTGTTCGGAGATAGTTAGTGGCGGTGAAATACGCAGGCAATTTGGCGAAAACAAAAACCAATCGGTTAAAGCTCCATTTGCAATAGCATTGTCAATTATTTTTTTATTTGTTTCAAACGAATCAAACTCCACAGCGAGCCAGAGACCGAAAGAGCGAACGCTTATTATCTTTTTATGAACCAGGAGTGATTTAAAGAGTTCCTGTTTGTCCTTAATGTTGTCCATCATTCCTTCGTCGAGCAAAATCTGCATAGCCGCCATACCTGCCGCGCAGCAAACCGGGTGGCCACCGAAAGTCGTGATATGTCCCAGCACAGGGTCTTCTGTGAGAGCACCCATCAATTTGCGATCACTAATGAACGCACCTAACGGCATTCCACCGCCCAGCGCCTTTCCCAATAACAAAATATCGGGGATCACATCAAAATGCTCAAATGCCCAGAGCTTTCCTGTTCTTCCGAATGCGGTCTGTACCTCGTCAAGGATAAGCAGCGCTCCGGCTTCGGTGCATTTGTCGCGCAATGATTTTATCCATTCTCTTTTCGGAGCAATGATCCCTGCTTCGCCCTGCACCGTTTCTAAAATTACGCAGGCGACCTCCTCACTGATGGCATTAACTGCTTCGAAGGAATTATAGTCATAATGAAGGATGCCTGGCAAAAGGGGGCGAAAGGCATTTCTCCAATATTCACTGCCGATTATACTTAGTGCACCTTGCGTTGAACCATGATATGAATTGTTGAAAGCAATGACCTGTGTTCTATTCGTAAATCGCTTGGCAAGTTTCATGGCGCCTTCGGCGGCCTCTGCACCCGAGTTGGTGAAATAAACGGAGTTGAGTGAAGCCGGCAAGTGGTCCGTTAACAGTTTTGCGTATTGTACTTGCGGGGTTTGAATGAACTCTCCGTATACCATGATATGCAAGTACGCGTCGAGCTGTTTTTGTATCGCTTCAACTACCTTTGGATGACGATGGCCAACATTCGCCACGCTAATTCCACCAATGAGGTCAAGACATTCATTTCCGTTTGCGTCGAATAGCAAAGTGCCTTCAGCCCTTGTGATTTCAAGGCCAAGCGGCGAGGGTGAAGTTTGGGCAATATGATGTAAAAACAATTCCCGTTGAGTCATAATACATCTTTACTAGGCTCACTGCTTCTATTTTCTTGATAAACAAATAACGCAAGAAATTTGGAACTTCACCCGTTTTCTGATCTTTGTATTAAAGATTTTGTTATGCCGGTCATACTTCCTGTCGAAGATAAACATCCCCAGTTCGGAACAAATTGTTTCATTGCTCCCAACGCCACGATAGTGGGCGATGTGATCATGGGAGATGACTGCAGTATATGGTTCAGCGCAGTCATACGCGGCGATGTAAATTTCATCAGGATAGGGAATAAAGTAAATATCCAGGACGGCGCCTGCATTCATTGCACATTTAAGCGAACCAGCACGACGATTGGCAATAATGTCTCGATCGGGCATAATGCCATTGTACATGGATGCGTGCTGCAGGATGATGTCCTGATCGGAATGGGAGCGATCGTTATGGACGGAGCTGTGGTGCAAAGCAACACCATCATTGCAGCCGGAGCCGTCGTCTTAGAGGGCACAATTTGTGAGGGAGGAAGTATTTATGCCGGCGTGCCCGCGAAAAAAATCAAAAACATTCCAGAGGAAATGATCAGCGGCGAAATTGAACGAATCGCTAACAATTACGTCCGTTACGCCGACTGGTTTAGAGAGACGAGGTCGGAGCCTGAGGCATGATGTCGGATGTCCGAAGTCGCATGTCCTACACATCAACTTACAGACGCTATTGCCTATTGTCAATAGTCAATTGCTCCTTGTCAGTTCCCGCTGCCGACTGCGAACTGGGATTTCGTACTTAGTACTTTTGCTATGGCAAGCGCAATTTATTATAAGTAGTTTCGTTAATATTAAGAGGTTATTGCCGTGAAAAATCTTCGTTTCATATTAATGATTGTTTGCGTGAGCTTCATTTTATCATCATGCAGTTTGTG
>VBAU01000164.1 GCA_005883855.1 Bacteroidota bacterium | reverse complement strand
AAATAGCACACGATGCTATCAGGATTCAGATAAAGGCACAAAAAGAACTTTGGCAACTTGCGGGTTCTAAAGGAAAACGTGAATACACAAAACCTGAGCATGATGAAGAATTAAGGGCGAAAGTCAATTCATTCGCCGAGGCGAAGATCTATGAAGTGGCAAAAGGAGCGTTAGGGAAGCACCAACGAAGCGAGAAATTTGATGAGATCAAAGACACATTGCTCGAATACTTGAGGCAGGAATACAAAGTAGCCGAAGGTGAGGATTTGGATGAGCACATCCAAGAATTAGCCGTGAAATATTATCATGATCTGCAGTATTATGTTGTTCGCGACATGATACTGAATGATCGTGTTCGCTTGGATGGAAGAGCGCTTGATGAGGTTCGTCCATTAGACATGGAAACAGACATTTTACCATCTCCGCGGACGCCTCTTGACGAGTTATTGATCGAAAGTGCTGCCACATCCGAGTACTCAAAATTTATTCTACATTATAATTTTCCTCCTTTTTCGACTGGTGAAGTGAAACCGATGAGAGGTCCTGGTCGCCGTGAAGTGGGTCATGGCAACCTGGCTATGCGCTCATTGAAGCAAATGATGCCAACCGGTGTCGACTTTGCTTACACAGTGAGGATTGTAAGCGATATCTTAGAATCAAATGGTTCGTCATCCATGGCGACAGTTTGCGCGGGGTCCCTTGCATTGATGGATGCTGGTGTTCCAATGGGAAAACATGTATCCGGTGTTGCGATGGGGTTAATTACAAAAGAAGGAAAATTTGCAGTACTAACAGATATCCTCGGTGATGAAGATCATTTAGGCGACATGGATTTCAAAGTCACAGGCACAAGAGATGGCATTTGCGGAGTGCAGATGGATATCAAGGTAGATGGATTGCCAATGGATGTGATGAGACAGGCGTTGGAGCAAGCAAGGAAAGGTCGGTTACACATTTTAGATGCCATGTACAATTGTGCTGCTGAGCCTCGGAGCGAAGTAAAACCCCATGCACCGAGAATGATAAAAATGTTCATTGACAGAGAATTTATCGGCGCCGTGATAGGACCCGGTGGCAAAGTGATACAGGAAATGCAGCGAGAGACCGGAACTACGATCAATATCGAAGAGAAAAATAACATGGGCGAAGTAAGTGTGTTTGGTACCAACAAGGAAGGCGTACAGAGGGCAGAACAGTGGATCAAGGGAATTGTAGCGGTACCGGTTGTTGGAGACGTTTATGAGGCTACTGTAAAATCGATTATGCCATTCGGCGCGTTTGTGGAATTCTTGCCAGGAAAGCAAGGATTGGTGCATATTTCCGAGGTAAGTTGGAAAAGGCTCGAGACATTGGACGGAATTCTTAGGGAAGGCGATAAGGTAAAGGTGAAGTTGATCGGCACAGATCCTAAATCAGGAAAATTTAAATTGTCGAGAAAGGCCCTGCTACCCAAACCGGAAAGGCATGATACACCACAGGACAAGCCAGCAGGAAGTTAATGATCCAGCCCCGATTCGTCGGGGTTGTTCATTTATGAATGAGTTTATAAAAATAGAATTTGAATTTTTTGCGCGATGAACAAAAAGAGATCCTCATCGCCTTGCTGAGCAAAATGAATTATGAAGGGTTCCAGGAAGAAGGTGATTTGTTGAAGGCATATATTTCTTCTACGTTGTACAATGAAAATGGCCTGAAAAAATCTACTAAGCACACATCAACTTTCGTTCTCACTAACTGAATTGGAAAATAAAAATTGGGATCAATTATGGGAGTCCAATTTTCATCCTGTAATTATCGATCATCCTGTCGCTAAAAAACCTTGGGTTGGCATTGTGCCGAATTCATAATGCGTTGAACAATGTTGAGCACGAAATCATCATTACTCCGCGGATGAGTTTTGGCACAGGTCATCACGCCACGACTTTGTCGATGATACAAATGATGGGCGAGCTGGACTTTAAGGAAAAGTCGGAGTTGGATTTTGGGACCGGCACCGGAATCCTGGCGATTGTGGCTGAACGCTGAGGGTCGCAGAGAATAACGGCGATGGATAATGATTTTCAAAGTTTTGAAAATGCGACTGAAAATTTTATATCAAACAATTGTAAAAAGATCCAACTAACTCGAGCTTCGTCACCCGAAGGGAAGGCAATATGATATTATCGTTTCTAATATTGTTAAGACTGTAATCGTGGAAAATCTGGGTGCATTTACCCGGCAATTGGTTGATGGAGGAGTTCTTCTGTTGAGCGGTTTATTGGAGCAAGACAAAGACACAATCGTAAAATCCGCAGGAAAAAAACGGGTTGATCCTATGCAATAAAACAAGCAAGGAAAACTGGCTGGGCCTGCAATTCATTCATAAATCACGCGTTAATTACGTGTCAAATTAACGTTCCCTGGTAGGCGAATTATTTGTATTTTTGCCTCCCAGCTTTAACCCAAGGTTCTATGAACGAACTATTGATTATTGTTCTTGCATATCTCATTGGCAGCATTCCGACATCCGTTTGGGTCAGTAGATATTTTTTCGATTTTGATATTCGTGACTACGGCAGTGGCAACGCCGGCGCCACAAACACTTATCGCATTCTTGGTCCTACCTGGGGTACTTTCGTGATGATCATTGATATGCTGAAGGGCATTGTTGCCGTGAACCTGGCGCTTCTTCTTCCAGGATATATCGATAACGAAACCCGTTTTATCAATCTTCAAATAGGACTTGGCCTGGCCGCTGTCATCGGGCATATATTTCCGATTTGGGCTGAGTTCCGCGGTGGCAAAGGAATAGCCACTCTTTTTGGAATGGTGTTGGGTATCCAGCCAATTGTTGCTGTTTGTTGCGTGGGAGTTTTTTTACTTGTGTTGTACCTCACGCGGTTTGTTTCCCTGAGTTCCATTTTGGCGAGCATCGCATTTCCTGTTTTTATTCTTGTCATCTTTAACGAGCCTGAGCATTTGTATAGGATATTTGCAATTGCTGTGGGCTTACTTGTGCTCCTTACGCATCAGAAAAATATTGGTCGATTGCTTAAAGGAAGCGAGAATAAGGTTCCCATCTTTAAATACCGTGACAGGCGTCGTCAACGTCGGCGTTCATCAACGCAACATTAGGATTATTTTCAATTTAGTTTGATTTACGTGCACTGTTTGGTATAATCATTGATTTTCTTATCCAAATGCTCAGTAATGATTAAAAAATTATTTTTCAGTTTGATAACTGTACTTACTCTTGTTTCGTGTACGAAGAATGCAGTAACAGGTCGTAGTCAATTGAAACTACTACCAGAATCAAGTTTGCAGTCGATGGCTGTTGAACAATATCAACAGGTGTTATCGACAAGTAAAGTAGTAGCACCGAACACAAATCGTGATGCGGAAATGGTAAGCCGGGTAGGGGATAGGATTCGGCGCGCGGTTGAATCTTATTATGCCAGCAAGGGCTTGTGGAAACAATTAGAAGGGTACCACTGGGAATATCATTTAATTGAAAGTAATGAGGCAAACGCCTGGTGTATGCCAGGTGGAAAAATTGTAGTGTACACGGGCTTGCTCCCTTACACACAAAATGAAGCAGCTCTGGCAGTAGTCCTCGGACACGAAGTTACTCATGCCATTTTCCAACATGGAAATGAACGCATGAGTCAACAACTGGGAGTGGAGGCGGTTAACCTGGGGTTAGACGTAGCACTATCCAACAAACCGACAGAGACAAGAAATCTTTTTATGGGGGCCTTCGGTGCAGGTGCACAATACGGTGTGTTGTTGCCGTTTTCAAGGAAGGATGAGTATGAGGCTGACCACTACGGACTGATTTGGGCGGCGATGGCAGGATACAACCCGCAAGAAGCAATTCCACTTTGGGAAAGGATGGAGAAAGCAGGTAGTGGACAGCGTCCTCCCGAATTTGCAAGCACACATCCATCGGAAACGAATCGAATTGAACAACTCAAAAAATGGATGCCAGAGGCAATGAAATATTACAAGCCGATGGGAGGCTAAAAAAATTGATCTCGTTCAACAAAGCCGTCAGGAATAGCTCTGCACGGCTTTTTCTTTTGATGAAATGTTTCCGTTAAGCATAATTATCCTACCTTTGCACCTCCTACTTTGTGAACGCAGCACAAGTTAGTTACCAAGACTCGCTGCTGTAAACACTTTAAAAATTCTTTCAAAGTATGTCACAAACGTTGTTTGAAAAGTTAGAATTCGCAGACGAAAAAAATCTCTTAATTCAGGGTCTGCCTTCTTCTATCGAAAAACAGTTTTGTAAACTTTCATTCGCCAAAAACATGACTCCGCTTCTCAGAAGCAGGAAGATTGATTTTGCCCTTGTGTTCGCTGTGAATGAAAATCAGCTTAACGGCATTTTAAAGGATGTGATGCCTGCCTTGAAGGAAAACTCAAAATTCTGGGTCGCTCATCCAAAAATCACTTCGAAAATCGTTACCGATCTTAACCGGGACGCAAGCTGGCATCAGTTAACCTCTGCCGGTTATGAGAGTGTTAACGAAGTGGCCCTCGATCATGTTTGGAGTGCCGCCCGTTTTGAAAGAGGCCTTGGCAGAAGATTAAGGCATAAGGCGATGGAAATGGAAGAAGCTTAGAATCTTTTACAATCTTGTTCAGACCATCCCATTCATAAATCGGGATGGTTTTATTTTTGGCCATGACCCATCTCAACATAGAAATTAAAGCCAGGCATAACGATCCGGATTTCGTCCGGGAGTATCTCAAAAAAAACAACGCCGACTTCAAAGGAGTAGACCAACAAGTTGATACTTATTTCAACGTAACAAACGGGAGACTGAAATTACGCGAAGGCAACATAGAGAACAATTTGATTTACTATAAACGCACCGATGAATCGACAGCTAAGGAGTCCCACTTCCAATTGGTCCACATTCCCGACTCAAAAGCTTTGAAAGAGGTGTTGACTCAATCCCTGGGCATCAAAATAGTGGTTGAAAAAAAACGAGAGATCTATTTCATAGGCAACGTCAAGTTTCATATCGATGACGTTGTGGGACTCGGCAGTTTTATGGAAATCGAAGCAAGCAACATGCACGATGAGATCTCAAGGGACCGCCTGCAGGAACAATGTGATTTTTATATCGGAGAATTTGGAATAAAGGACGAAGATCTGATCGCATTTTCTTACAGCGACATGTTGCTTGGTAAAGATGATGTAATTGGCGTTGAATTATTTTAATATTACTGTGCCCAATTTATCCGTAATGACCCGTTCCATTTGCTTCAAATGTTCATGAGTTCTGAATAACACTTCCTGTTCTTCCTTTGAATGCGTCTTCTCCAGGTCCGCATGATTTAGATTCAGCATTCTTTTGATCTTTCTCAGTTTCAGATAATTCAATGCAGACTCAACTTCCTCGTGCGTCCTGTCCTCACCCATTTTTAAATAACTCATCAATTGCTGTTCATTGCTCCTCGCCACTGTTTGAATAAACTGTTCATAGCTCTGCTGAAATAATTGTCGTTGGTAGCCGGTTGCCTGGCTATATTCTTTTTTCCAATGTTCACTTTCATCATACGGAAAATTAAGAAGTGAGACTGCCAGTGAACTGAGCTTTGGATCCGGATGGTAGACAAAATAATTCTTATTGATCGCCGTAGGGCTCACTTGAATCTGTTGCCTAAAGATATTAAGCAGGTTTAGGATGTCCGGATTGTCCAATAGTGTTTCATCGATCATTTCAGAAAAAATGTGCTCAGCAATCAGCTGGCGATCATCCCAAAACTTTGTCCCATGCTCCAAAACAATCCTGGCTAGTTCTCTTTCCTGTAACTCGTCCCGGAACAATAGATCGAACGTCGCGTCATCATAATCTGTTTCGTGCGCTTTTTTTGCGTTTTCTTCATGGATTTTTTCCTCCTCAAAAGGTAATGCCCTTTCTTGGGTTATCATTCTGTTCCGAATAAATTTGTTCACCAGTGCATGTAAGCCGCTTTCATCTATTTTCAAGATCTCCGAGCACTGCTTAATATAGTCCTGTTGTTTGGTGAAATCTTCAGCCTTGTTGATCCTTGAGATGGATTCGGCGATTTGATTGACAACCTCGGCTTTCTTATTCGAGTCCGCACCGGCATCTTTCAATGCTACATCCAGTTGAAATAAAATAAAATCTCTCTTGTTCTTTTGGACAAATTCACGAAACGCTGACGGTCCAACTTTGTTTACGTAGCTATCGGGATCCTCGTTATTCGGGATCAGCACAAGCCTTACGTTCAGGCCTTCCTCCAGTGCCATATCTAAGCCACGAAGTGCTGCCGTTACGCCAGCGGCGTCGCCATCATAAACTATGGTGAGATTGTTTGTATATTTCTTGATCAGCCTCAGTTGATCCGATGTCAATGAAGTTCCGCCACTCGCTACGACGTTTTCAACACCCGCCTGGTGAAGCGAGAGCACATCTGTATAACCCTCTACTAGCAAACATTCATCGGCTTTGTCAATCGCTTGCCTGGCAAAGTAGGAGCCGTAAAGAATTTTACTCTTTATGTAAATTTCGTTCTCCGGCGTATTGATATACTTTGGCGCTTTATTGTTACTTTTTAAAACCCTGGCTCCAAAGCCAAGTACTTTGCCACTATGATTATGTACAGGAAAAATCACACGACCCCTGTAATTATCCTGTAATTGCTCATTGCGATTTACAACAAGACCGGTTTTTAAAAGTAACTCGGGATTAAATTGCTTGGCAATAGCTTCTTTTGCAAAAGCATCCCTCTGCTCAGGTGAGTAACCCAGTTGAAACTTTTTTATGATCTCTTCCCGGAAGCCTCGTTCTTTTAAATAACTTAAGCCGACATCCTGTCCTTCGTCGGTTTCAAATAATTGCCTTGTAAAAAACTGTTGGGCAAAACTGTTGATGATATAGAGGCTGTCCGCTGCCTGAATCTGTTGTCGCTGCTCATCCGATGAAAACGTTTCTTCGATTTCAATCCCATATTTATTTGCCAACCATTTTAATGCTTCCACATAGCTATACTTCTCATGTTCCATCAGGAAGCTAATGCTGTTACCACTCCGACCGCATCCAAAGCACTTATAGATTTCCTTTGTTGGAGAAACCGTGAATGACGGTGTCTTTTCATTGTGAAAAGGGCAGAGGCCGAGGTAATTAACCCCTCGCTTTTTCAACTTCACAAAACCGCCAATAATGTCGACAATGTCAATGCGGCTAAGTATCTGCTGTATGGTACTTTGAGAAATCACCCGTGGGAACAAATATAGGAACCGAACGCCTGAAATGCAGGAATGTGTATAAGATGAAAATCACTCGCTACATTTCGTGTAAACTGCCGTGCTATTTCTTTGTGTTAGCTACCGATTTGCTCCCTGTCG
>VBAU01000163.1 GCA_005883855.1 Bacteroidota bacterium | reverse complement strand
GCTTCTCAATATTTCTCCTTAAATGCCCCAACAATTGCCTCTTCGCTGATTTCATTGCTTTCTCTTTTCTTCATTCATCTATTCTATCTCAAAAATTATTATGATGCCCTGTATATTCTCTGGCATTTTTTATGTCGAAGCTCTCTCTAGCAATCGTCAATTGCAATGTCATTTCAAAGATGAGGATAATTTCATCCATCGTCTCATCCTTACTCATTTCCAATCTCCAAATACTACGAATCATCCATTCGCTGATGCCTTCGAAATGGTTCAAAGTGGATTGGTCTATTTTATTACTGGAACTTTTGCCATTCATAACAAAGATAATATCTTGGTAATTCCTCTGAAAATATAGATAACTGAATAAGATGCAAACAATTAGCTGTTATCAGCTATCATTTTACACCTCAATGGATTTGAATCAAATTCCTCTGACGAATTCCATTGACGATCTTCTATCGCCGATGCATCTCTTTCTTCATGCTACAATACGATGTCAAACTATTCTTGAACTTCCACGGAGCACCATTTTTCAACAGGAATATCCTACTTGGAAACGATTCATTGGCGAAATTGAGCAATATGCTGATAGACAAATCCAAGTAATCATTCCTCTCTTTCAAAATTATCTGATCTTGTAGAAGTTCAATATCTGGCTATGTGTTGATGTCACTCAACCCAATCTCAAAAACCCTTTGGCCGTTCTCAAACCAGGACGTCTGCTTGATATAACTTTCGCCTACGTATTCTCTGATGAAAGCGATCCAACCCCATCGCATCATAGGCCAGTAAATGGTATCCTTTCATGATTGCAAACTCATTATTAGGATATGGAGTTGTTAAAACTCTCAGTTACATAAATGAGCCACAAGATATCCATCCCGCTAATACTACCTCTCAACTGACTACTGCAACTTCTCTTGCACTTTCACCTCGAAAACGTAAGGCATGTGGGATGTTTAGTGACGATAATATATCCACAGAGATAATTGTTCTCCAAGATCAAATTCAACAACAAGAGGTATTACTTCTTTTCATTATCATCAGTTCTCTAAATTTAAGAGCAATGAACATCGTAACTCAATTACTCCCACTCCAGAACATCATAATTCTACAAAGGATAATAAAGGTACTTATATTTTGAATCTTGAATAACAAATAGACTTAAAACCACAAGGCGGACGGCCTGGGAAAAATGCTATAAATCGCAACAAATAATTCTTTTCAAGTATATTATATATGATATAATATAAATGATATCTCATTATCTCTAAAATATTATCTGTATCTTATAACATTTCAACTCTATATTGCAACCGTGTGTGGCTTCACTACTTTCCCTCTATGCAATCGAGTAACTTTGTTTTTCTTTCTTTCTTTTCTTCTTAATTTCATATTATACTCCTGATTCCAATAGCTATATACATTTTCCTGAGTAAAGCAGACCACTGAACTGCGAGTTCCTTTTGCCTTTTCGTTGCTATGTGTGATTACTGCATCTGGAAATATCACGAGATCTCCTGGCCCTGTTTCTAAGACAATCTCTAATTCCCATAAGATCAATCCTCCTCGCTGATAATCTCCGCATGATATCAGTCCGCTATAACCATACTGTGCCTCACTGGCATCCCTATGCCTGTTCATCTGATTGGGATTATTTCCTCCTTTATTTATAGCACATCCCAACCATGCTCCACACAATCTCTTGACTCCATCAGATAATGGGTATGTCTGGAACTGCTTAAAGACGCCTGGCGCACATTGTCCCAATATTCCTGACATCCTGCTGAACACCTCTTTATTATCCTCAAAGAACTTATCCACCTCATCTTGAGCATCAATATATTCCCTCGACATAAAGGGCTCGAGACTATACTTCGCCCATCCTGTCCAATGCCATGATTCATACTTGCTACGTTTCTTCCCTTTGAAAATGTAGTGCTTTGGCGTCGGGGCCTGCTGAATAGACTCATAAAGTTTATCGACCAATTCTTTATCGTTTAATGCTACCCCATAAACCAATAGACCACCGTCCGATCCTGAGATATGGAAGGGTTTATCTTTCTGTATTTTAATTCGTTTGAATTTATCAAGCTTCTTGAGAAGGACAGGATGAAGAGGAGTTTCTTTCTGCCGCCACCTCCTTCTGAGATCTCCCAATGCAATGTATGGCAACGTCATTTCAACTACCTCCTCCATTTGGCGAGATGCCAATTTAGCCAATTTCTCTGTCCGCTTCCTCAGTGTTCTCATCTTCTTCTCCTTCTTCTTGCGATTTTTGACTGAATGAACCATAATAATGGCTGAGTGATTTGTATTTTGCTTTACAGCGATTGTTTATTGTAGGTTCTGTTTATCCATAAACATCCCCCTCTGAGGCTCCAGCGATCTCAATTTTGCATTGATTCGATGAAGCCTCAGAGGCTTGATGTCATATTACTTATTTGACCCGCCTGTCTCTCCATTGACAGGGACTCGCATGGCTTTAATACCACACTGACTTTTTATACATGGGTGAGTCTACCACCGGCCTCCGACATTTATTAAATACTATGGGTGTGTCGTACACCTAGATTATGCGGTGAATCTCACACCGATGACGATTGCTATTGGAGCGTCACCTACCATAAATTTAACTACGACGGTTCTCCCGGCGATGACTTTAATTAAGATGTGTCATTCATCACAGATGATTATAAGAGTCTGAGAACTCTATGCCGGTGTATCTCCCACCGATGACTATTGATGAAGGTGTGTCATTACCACCAGACTTTTGATAAAGGTGGGTCAGCACCTGGTAGGCCACGCCTCCACACAGAGACCAGTGTTTCTTTGACGTTACCTTCAGTTTCATAATCTTATCAATGGAGAGACAGGACGGACATGAGGCCAGGTCATACGAGTAATACGAAATCGGATTTACAAAATAGGGACATATTCAAAATGGATTGCATCTCTCAGTCTCAGGTTTTCAACAGTACAATTATACAGTCTTTATAGTCAATGAAAGAAGCCAACTCAACCGCATCTACAACTTTGGCCAAACCCTCAGACTTATAAAGTGTCATCATCGGATTTATATCTCATACTATTCACTGATTTTTATTTGTTTTATTTGTTCTCTGGCTTGGATACTTGGACTCAACCCTCAGTGCCATCCCCCAGTCGAAATATTTCTTGCCCCAGACCCACATTCCATGTTTTTGCCAAGTACCCAAGCCAGAGTACCCCTCAGAGCCAAGTTACTATAGCCAAATCCCTTAGAAACCTGATTTTTAAGCCAAATTCTACGCGGTTTTCTTCCTTTGTAACAACCACAGAGGTCCTGGAAGGACCAAACGACGACTGAATCACATAGATCTGGGTCCCATGTACCTTGGGACCGACCCTTGAGTCAATGGCTAGC
>VBAU01000162.1:4873-7470 GCA_005883855.1 Bacteroidota bacterium | reverse complement strand
CACGCAACCAGGGCGCAGGGTTGACAGCTTGGGAATTTATCAATCATGGTGTGCAGCATACAGTGATCACGGATAATGCAGGCGGTCACCTGATGCAGCATGGATTAGTGGATATAGTGATCACCGGCGCCGACAGGGTAACAAGATCCGGTGATGTAGCAAATAAAATAGGTACTTACCTTAAGGCATTAGCTGCGAAAGATAACAATATTCCTTTTTATGTAGCGCTGCCCTCTTCCACTTTCGACTGGAATATCCTTGATGGTTTGAAAGAAATAAGTATAGAAGAAAGACATCCTGATGAAGTAAAATATGTTTATGGTTTATGTGATGATGCGATAAAAGAAGTTTTGATCACACCGGTCAACAGCCCTGCGGCAAATTATGGTTTTGATGTAACTCCTGCAAGGTTGATTACAGGATTGATAACTGAACGAGGCATTTGTAAGGCGAATGAAGGCGATATTACGAACCTCTTTCCGGAGAATAAATAATGACATCGGCGATGCGTGAACGTTGTACGTCATGCTTGGGCGACATCGGAACTTCAACCTGACCGAAAAAACAAACAGAAAAATGCCTACTGAAAAAATAAACGGGTTAACTATTTATTATGAGCTGACTGGAACAAAAGGAGATGCTCTTGTCCTTGTTCACGGCTCATGGGGCGATCATTACAACTGGCAGTTAGCTGCAGATGAATTATCAAAAAGTTTTCGCGTGCTTACTTATGACCGCAGAGGACACAGCCAGAGTGAACGCTTACCAGGACAAGGAAGTGTGAATGAAGACATTGAAGATTTAATCGCATTAATAGAATACCTTGGAATTGCACCTGCTCACATTGCAGGAAATTCTTTTGGTGCAGCTATTGCATTAAAAGCTGCAGCGAGACAACCGGATATTTTCAAAACACTGATCATACACGAACCGCCTTTATTTGACTTGCTAAAAGATAACGAGGATGCTCAAAAAGCATTGCACATGGGAAATAGTCGAGTGGATGCAGTATTGTCTCTGATGAAGAAAAATGAAATGATTACAGCAACAAAATTATTTATGGAAACTCTCGGAATGGGTCCAGGCAGTTGGGAAAAACTAACGGATAAAATGCGAGAGACATTTATCTATAATGCTCCGACATGGTATGACGAGATGCAGGACGAGCAAAGTCTACGCATCAACCTTGCCCCACTTTCTGCATTTAAAAAACCGGCCTTACTCAGCAACGGAGATAAAAGTCCCCCGTTTTTTCCTCTGGTTATTGAAAAAATAAATACAGTCCTGCCACACGCAAAACGAGTTGTCTTTGAAGGTGCGGGGCATGTTCCACATCTCACCCATGCTGAAAAATACATTGAAGTAGTAAGAAATTTTTGCTTAAGCAACTAAGATACAAGTGAAAACGTCAGACCACAAAAACATGCCAAATCCTGCACTAAAACAATTCAGCAAATTGGTTGGCGAATGGAAAATTACCGGTACACATCCTTATCTTCCAGGCAAAATATTACACGGACATTCTTCATTCAAATGGATTGAAGGCGGTGCTTTTTTGATATGGCATTCGGTGATTAATGAAAAGCATTTTCCCAGTGGTATTGCAATTTTCGGCAGTGATGATGCTACTGGAGAATTTTTTAAGCTCTACTTTGACGATAGGAAAGTTTCGAGAAAGTATGAGGTTTCATTTCAAGACAATGTTTTGAAATGGTGGCGTAACGCTCCAGGTTTCTCACAACGATATACCTGGACATTCACTGACAGTGGCAACACTATAATCGGTAAAGGAGAGTTGTCCAAAGACGGCATCAGTTGGGAAAGAGATTTAGAACAGACATTTACCCGCGTAAAGTGACCATTATCTTTTTTAGCGGACAGTTTGCAGGCACGGACGACAAAGCAAGGAACCGCCAACAAAAGTATTTGCAAAAGCACGGCTGGACAATGTAACATCTACGTGCAGGCATCAGCAGAGGTTTCCGGGGTGGACGAGCAATGAATGCGGCCACATCACCAATGCTTTAACGTTGCACGTTTTAAAAAAGAATGCGAGTTCCGATTCAATTACCGAAACGAAAACCTATATGAAACGTTAATAACATTAGTGCAAAAGAACCTCTTTAACTTATTGCCTCATGACCTTCTTGTAGGAGGACAAAGTGGCACTGATATTTAATTAGATTGTCCATCGTATCACCCCCAACCGCATAAGTTATTCTCGCTTTTTCTTAACTTTATTCTTCATTGCTTTAATGTCTCAATCCCGTCAACTTGCAGGTATTATGTTTACCGACATTGTTGGTTACACTGCATTGATGGGTGAGGATGAACAAAAAGCATTTGAACTTTTACGCAAGAACAGGCAGTTGCAAAGACCAATAATTGAAAAATTCAATGGCACATGGATAAAAGAAATTGGTGATGGTGTCCTGGCAAGTTTTCATACAGTGAGTGATGCGGTTACATGTGCAACGCAAATTCAAAAAGCATGTAATGATATCGATGATTTGAAATTGCGAATCGGTATTCATCTTGGCGAAGTTGTATTTGAAGACAATGATGTGTTTGGTGACGGAGTAAATATTGCATCAAGG
>VBAU01000162.1:0-4831 GCA_005883855.1 Bacteroidota bacterium | reverse complement strand
GTGGAATTTGGATCTCTGAATCTGTTTATAAAAATGTGTCGAACAAAAAAGAGATCAAAACAGAATTTGTAAGAGAAGAAGTTTTGAAGAATGTAAAAGAGCCGGTAAAAATTTATGAAGTGATTACAAATTATAAAACTGAAGTTCCCGATTCGACCCTTGAAAAACATTCAGCCAAAAAAATTTCAGAAAAAAGTATTGCGGTACTGCCCTTTATAAATATGAGCACTGATCCTGAACAGGAATATTTCAGTGATGGCATTGCGGAAGAAATATTAAACACCTTGTCTCATTTAAAAGACTTAAAAGTCGCAGGACGTACATCATCTTTTCAATTCAAAGGGAAAAATATTGACCTGCGTGAAGTTGGTAAAAAGCTTGGTGTAGGAGCAGTCCTCGAGGGCAGCGTGCGTAAACAAGGTAACACACTTCGCATAACAGCGCAATTAATTAATGTTGAGGATGGCTTTCATTTATGGTCAGAAAAATATGATCGCAACATGGATGATGTTTTTGCTATTCAGGATGAAATTGCTTTGGCGATTACTGAGAACCTAAAGGTCATTTTACTGGAAAAAGAAAAATCGATCATTACAAAAAGCCATACTCAAAACCTAGAAGCTTATGAATTCTATTTAAGAGGACGGTTTTATTTAAACAAACGTTTTCTCTTTCAATGCTTAGAACAATTTAAAAAAGCTGTGGAAATTGATCCAGATTTTGCAAAGGCTTATGCAGGATTGGCTGATGCTTATGTTATATTGGGATTCTATAATTTCCTGCCCTCAAAAGAAGTCATGCCGAAAGCAATGGAAGCGGCGGACGCAGCCATTCGACTGGACAACTCCCTTTGCGAACCCTATTGTTCGTTAGGATTGTACTATGCGTGCTTTGAATGGAACTGGAAGGAAGCGAAGAACAATTTTCTCAAATCCATTCAACTGAATCCCCGGTATGTTCAGGGTCATGTTTGGTTTGGCCACTATTATCTATGCTGGATAGAAGGAAAATTTGAAGAAGGAGAAAGGCATCTCAACATTGCCATTGAACTGGAGCCGTACAACGCGATGAGTTATATCAACAAATATGCTGTTTTATTAACGGGCGGCAAATTCGAAGAAGCATTCCTAACTGCTAAGCAGGGTTATGAAATGGATCGGGATTCAATGATCGGAAACCGCATTATGGGTTTTGCTCACTTTTATAAAAAGCAATACACTGCAGCAGCCGGGTATCTTGAGTTTGCCAGTAAACTTTCTAATTATGCTGCCTTCAACCAGGTTGATCTGATCAAGTTATATACCTCCATGGATTTATCGGAAAAAGCAGGAACTGTGATGGAGGATTTGAAACAGCGGGTAAGCGCCGGAAAATATGTAGGCTCATGCATTATGAGTTTTGCATACGGTTTCATGGGAGATATTGATAAAGCGTTTGATTGGCTTGAAAGAGCTTATGAAGAACATGATGCTTACTTGTGTATACTACAATATTACCCGTTTCTGCCAGTCAGGCTTCGACAAGATAGTCGCTTCAAGTCTTTCATAAGCAAATTGAATTTTCCTGAATAAAAACAGAAATTCTATATGCATCTATAATATCAACACGCTGATAATGGTTTCTTCTAAATGAACTATTTGACGGGCACGTGTTCATAAGACTCATAACCCCTCACAAAAACGAAAACTGTGCATACAACAAAAGTATTTGCAAAAGCACGTTTTAAAAAAGAATGCAAGCTCCGATTCAATTACCGAAACGAAAACCCATATCAAATGTTAATAACATTAGTGCAAAAGAACCTCTTTAACTTATTGTGGCCCAAAATTTCATAAAAATTAAAACCAAAAATTATGAATGATTTATCAAGAAAAAAATTCCTCCAGTACACTGCATCAGCAGGTGTAGCAGTACTGTTTTCATCACTAGAAAGTTTTGCAATGGGCAAAGACGATAAGAAATTAAAAGTCGCCGTCATTGGTTGTGGCAGTGTAAGTGGCAGCTATATTCCTAAACTGCTTACCTCCGATTTAATAGAAATTGTATCTCTCTGCGACATCAAATATGACAGAGCCCTGGAGCGTAACAAAACATTTAATGTAAGTGCGAAAACGTATCCTAACATTGACGAAATGCTAAAAGGTGAGCCCTTTGATATGATGATTACACTTACGGATATGCAGGTACATGAAGGACTGAACAGAAAAGCAATAATGGCAGGTAAACATGTGTGGAGCGAAAAACCAATGGCAAACAGCTATGTCGTGGGGAAAGAACTTTTAAATCTTGCCAGATCAAAGAAATTGCGTTTATGGGGCGCACCTGCCGTGGTTAATAGCCCACAGTTTGAATTTATGAGCAAGAAACTACAGTCAGGTGAATTGGGCAGAATCTCATCAGCACATGGACAATATGGACACACTGGGCCTACGTGGAGTGCGTTCTTTTATGAAAAAGGCGGCGGCAGCATGCCCGACCTGGGTGTTTATAACATGGCGACACTAACGGGATTGCTTGGCCCAGCAAAAAGTGTAATGGCTATGTTAAGCATTGTTACACCCGAACGCACGGTTGATGATAAAGGAAAAATAAAAGTAGAGGCGGAAGATAATGCACATCTTTTATTAGAGCATGATAATAATATCATCAGCCATGTAATGTGCGGATTTAATTTTTACGACAGGTTTGGTCACCAGGCAAAAGATCAAAAACTACATTCTATTCAGATTTATGGCAGTGAAGGTAATATGCGTTTAATCGGTTACGATTGGGAAACGAACGGTGTGGCATTTGATACAGTAAAAACCAATGGTGAGGAACAATTGGCATGCACTGACAAAGGCGGATATGAATGGAGAGAAGGTGCAAAAGTAGTGGGTGAAAGTATGTTGAAAGGAGTTGAACCCAGAATTAACGTAGAGCATGCATTGCATGTATTGGAAATAATTGAAGCGGCTAGAAGATCTCAAGAGACAGGCATGAGGATAAAACTGCAAAGCAAGTTTCCATGGCCGATGGTATAATTGTCCCGAAAAATTAGGGTGGTCGAAAGCTGATGGGATTGCAACGCATAGCAGAGACTACTGCGCGTTGCATCAAAGGGGCGAAAAATCCAGAGGCAATTTGATCAGCCCCAGTTGTTCAATGATCAAGTGCTTGCATTTCTTGAACACAATAAACAATAATCTGGGCAACATTCCTGGATGAGGCGTTTTGAACCCGGAGAAATTTGTACTTTCAGATAAGCTACAACTCAGAAGCCCGAATCATTAAGATCATTCATCTCAAATCATAAAACGATATGCCGGTCAATAAAGATATTCAGAAATACAATAACTCGATGTCACGTGATGACAAGTCAATCTGCAATCTTTTGGCCCAGGAAATTACCGGCAGTTTACCCGATGTGGAAAATAAAATCTGGCACCGGCATCCTGTATGGTTTTTGGATGGCAATCCGATTGTTGGATACAGCAAACTCAAAGATGGTATTCAGTTACTATTCTGGAGCGGGCAGTCGTTTGACGAAGAGGGCTTACAACCGGAAGGCACCTTTAAGGCTGCCGAGGTATGCTACACATCCGTTGACGAAGTCAACACGAAAGATTTAAAGCGCTGGCTTGGGAAGTCGAAAAAAATTCAATGGGATTATAAAAATATGGTCAAGCGCAGAGGTGTGCTCGAAAAGAAAATATAAATGATAAAAATGAAGTACAACCAAGTCGATGAATTTTCCTTGGCCGCTGGCGAAGAAATGCGTCGCGATGTCCATGGACTTATGAGAATTATTCCCGTAGCACTTGGTCTTCTTCTGATTTTCTTTAAAACATCAGCTCAATCTAAAACTCTATACCAAACCATTGCAGAGCTTGACAGTGTCTTTTTTACTGCCTACAACAATTGCGACATAAAGAAGCAAGCGGAATTTTATTCAGATAGTATTGAGTTTTATCATGACCAGGGCGGACTAATTACGTCAAAGCAACTTCTGCTTGAAGCCACGATAAAAAACATTTGTGGTAAGGTAACCAGGGAGCTTGTAAAAGGAAGCATAGAGGTGTCCCCGATTGCCAATTATGGTGCCGTTGAGATAGGAATGCACATGTTCCATAACAACCAGGAGAAAGGGCAAGTCCCCCATGCCAGCAGGTTTGTAGTCATTTGGCGAAACCGAACAGGCAAATGGACGATTGAGCGGGTAATCAGCCTTCATTAGGCGTTCGCATTTTTTTACACCGGCCAACATCGCATCTGAGCTAATCCATTGTAGATCCTCCATCGTCACTTTCCAATTCCTTCAACTTTACCCCCTTTCGCTGCGAATTCTAGACGCCCCGACATAAAAAACTTGCAAGGCCTCCTGGTCGCGGAGTATTTTGCCGTACAAACCGTGCGGTTAGAAACTCAAAGGGTAGACTGATTTACTAGCGTGCGGGGAGCAAATAAATTATTCAAAACAAATCAATTTATGAAAGAGAAGGCAATCGTCAGAACCTCTTCCGCTGTTCTATTAATTGGTTGCGTACTGGGCGTGGCTGGCTCAGTGATCCCATCTTCCACATTTCGCAATGTAGCCTGGGCAATAGGCAGTGCGGGAATTATTTTAGCCGGCGCGCTACTTGCCATGCGCTTCTTTAGAAATGGCCGCGATGGAGCGGCTGCCGGTTTTCTAACCCTTGCGATCGGGGAAGCTCTAGTTTTCTCCAGCTGCGCAACAAACGTCGACGAAAATATTTCTTCTTTTGCAGCAGGTACATTCTTGTGGGCGCTGTCTATTACATCACTGAGTATTCAAAAGGTATTTCCTTTATTTGTACGTTTTACCGGTGTT
>VBAU01000161.1 GCA_005883855.1 Bacteroidota bacterium | reverse complement strand
TTGCAGCAATCATAAAAAATGGTAGGCCATTTCGGTTTACAGCCTGGGCTTACATTATATTGATCTTGCTGTTAATTGCATTGCACGGAAAAAACTATTATTCGATTGGCGCCTACCCAGTATTGTTTGCATTGGGCGCTTTTCATCTTGAACAATTTACGTCGCAAAAAAGAAGATACTTGAGATATGTTTTTGTCGCTATCATTTTTCTCATTGGTGTCCCGTTTGTGCCCGCCTTATTGCCAACCGCATCACCCGAAAAGCTCGAGAATTATTACCGAACAGTCGGATTCTCCAAAACAAATCTTACAAAGTGGGAAGATCTGAACCATCATCCGTTACCCCAGGATTTTTCTGACATGTTAGGGTGGGAAGAAATGGCAAAAAAAATGAGCGACGCATACGAGAAGCTGGATAGCGTTGAAAAAAAACAAACCGTCTTATTTTGTGATAACTATGGCCAGGCGGGCGCAGTAAATTTTTATGGTAAAAAATATCATTTGCCTGAAGCATATAGTGACAATGCGAGTTTTTTATATTGGCTTCCCGATACGAGCCGCGTGGTTAATCTTGTTCTGCTAACAGATGATGAACATGAGATGGAGCACCCATTCATAAAAGATTTTTCTTCCGCGATTGTTAATGACAGCATCACGAACCCGTACGCCAGGGAAAGAGGTGATCTAATAATCACTTTAAAAGGGGCGAATGATGCGTTTAATCAAATGTTCCGGGAAAAAATTGCGAGAGACAAAGCACAATTTCTTTATTAATGAATTTCAGACGCCTGTGCAATCATATAGTCGATTAGTTCAAATCACATATTTTTGACAGGGGTAACCAATCTCATGAAACATCAACAAATTAATCGTCCTATTCGTGTTCTAGTTGCAAAGGTTGGATTAGATGGTCACGACCGCGGCGCTAAAGTAATAGCCATGGCTTTGCGTGATGCTGGTATGGAAGTGATCTACACCGGCCTGCGCCAAACCCCTGAAATGGTAGTAAATGCTGCCTTGCAGGAGGATGTTGATGCGATTGGCATCAGTATTCTAAGTGGTGCTCACATGACCGTTTTGCCAAAAGTTTTTCAGCTAATGAAAGCAAAACAAATGGATGACGTTTTGCTTACTGGTGGAGGCATCATTCCAGAAGAGGACATGAAAGAATTGCAATCAATGGGCATTGGCAGATTGTTTGCACCCGGGGCGCCCACCTCAGAGATCGCTGAGTATATCATGCAATGGGTTCAAAAAAACAGATCTTTCTAACGATCGATCCACTTTTTAAATGCTGGTACCTTTTCCCTGCTAACATCCACGGTAATAATCTTTTTCATTTTTTTAAATGTTTTTTGTTAACGAATATGTCTTTAAAAAGACTTCGATAACAAAAAAATGAAACAAACTACTCGGGAAAAAAAAGTTATGAACCAGCAGGAGGTTCTACCACACAGACCGCGGTTATTGATGCATGAGCCGAAAAGGAACGGAGGAAGGTTACCGATCAAACCATTTCTTAAAGACCGGCGCTTTCTCGCGACTCACATCGACCTCCATTTTTAAGGGAGCTTTAAGAGTCAAGGACAACTTTTGGTTTTCATGTGGCATCACGCTTTGAATCGCGTCTATGTTTACAATAAACTGTCGGTTGGCCCGGTAAAATATCTTTGGATCTAACAACTCTTCGATTTCTTCCATCGTAGTGAAGTCGAGAATATGCTTTTCTCCTGAAAAGGTGTAGATGTAATGAATGTTGTCCTTCACGAAACAGGCAATATCTTTTGCATTCACGGGAATCCATTGGTGACGAAAATTGACAATGAATTTTTCTTTGTACAACGACTGCGACCCCTGAGGCTGAGAGAGTTTTTGCATAAGCTGTTTGATGTCAGAAGGAAATCGAGATTTACTTTCCACTATATTCCTGCATTTATCAATAGCCTTTTTTAACTCATCGTCATCAACAGGCTTTAGCAGGTAATCAACTCCGTTCACTTTAAACGCCCGTACTGCATATTCATCGTAAGCGGTCGTGAAAACAACCGGGCAGGTAAGCTGGTACGCATCGAACAATTCAAAACTGACACCATCGGACAACTGGATGTCCATAAAGATCATGTCCGGTTCCGCATTCGACATAAACCATCTCCTTGCCGTTTTCAGACTCGGCAAAACTTCAATGATATCAATGTCATCAGACATGTTTTGAATCTTGTTTTGCAGTTCCTGCGCAATGAGGTTTTCATCTTCTATTATAATCGCTTTCATTTTCTGAAGTTTTAAATAATTAATGCCTCTGACAAAGTTTTCATAGGCACCACTGGAGTCATTCATATTCATAACAACGGAATTTTTACGGTGAAATATTTTTCATCTTCATGAATCACGACTTCCTTTCCACTTAAATAATGATATAAGGATTTCATATTGGCTAAACCCTGCTTGTTACTTGTCTCGACAAAATTCTTTCTTTGAAGACTGTTGCGTACCACAATGTGATGATCCTCCACAAAAATGTCAATAAACAAAGGCGTCTCAGTATCGATCACGTTGTGCTTGATTGCATTTTCAATAAGGTTCTGTAAAGTAACAGGCACAATTTTCTGATCGTAACTTTCCTCGGCTATTTTAAAGTTCACGTGTAAACCTCCCCGAAACCTTGTTTGCTGCAGCCTGGTATACGTTTCAGCCAGGTTAATGTCTTCCGCCAGGGGAACAAATTCACTATCCCTGTTTTTTAATATGTAGCGGTAAATTTTAGACATCTGATCAAGAAACTGTTTCGCAAGCTTTTGATCTTGCTGAATGAGGCTGCTTAATGAAGTCAGCGAGTTAAAGAGAAAATGCGGATTAAGTTGTTGCTTCAGGCTTTCATACATAACCAGTGCCTTTTCTTTCTCCAGTATCTGTGCCTTAGATTGCAAGATGAGTATTCTCTCCCTGTGGTTCATGCGGTAGCGATAAAATGCGATCAATGCGAAAATAACGGCAAGGATCACCAACAGGCGGAACCACCAGGTCTCATAAAAAATCGCGGCAATTGAAATTTGCAATGTCTTTTCTTTTACATTCCAGTTCGCGTTATCGGTAATTACTTTGTAGCGAAAGGTGTAATCACCTGCGGGAACGTTGGTATAATTGATCTCTTTTTTATTGGAGTAAATCCAGTCTTTGTCAAAGGGTTCCAGCTTGTATGCGTAGGTGCATTGCAGCGGATTCATGTAATTCAAGCCGGCAAGTTGAATCCGAAAAAAGTTTTGATCGTATCGAAGCCGGACATTTTTCAACTCTTCAGTATTTGTTTGCGTTCTTAATTCCTTGTCTGAGATTTTGAATGATGTGATGTAAAGCGGAACCTCTGATTTGTTCTCTCTATAATCTTCCGGTCGAAAGATGGCAAAACCCTTATACGTTGGAAAAACGAACAATCCGTCACTTGTGCGGAAGGCCGCTTGTTCGTTGAACTGGTTCGAAGTCAACCCATCGTTTATATCAAATCTCCTGATGTGATTACGATCCCTGTTCATTACGCACAGTCCGTTGGAAGTGCCGATCCACAAACGGTTTAGAAAGTCAACCATTAAATTATTGGTACGATTGGATGGTAAACCGTCTTCGCCGGTAAAAAATCGGGAACAATTTTTTGCAGGGTCATAGCCCGTTAATCCGTTTTCAGATCCGATCCAAATGATCCCATTTTTGTCCTCTGCAAAAGAAGAAAAGCGCGTATCCGAAATCAGCGAATCTTTGACAGTCAGCAACCTGGTTTTTTTTGTGGTAAGGTCATACATAACCAGGCCGATGTCGAGTAACCCGATCCAAAGACGATTCTTGCTGTCAGCAAATAGTGCCTGGACATTCCGATGAGCGTATTTCGACAATAAACTGTCTTTGGTGAGATCATCAAAACGATTTTCTTTCCTCATGTAATGATACAAGCCATATGTTGATCCGAGCCAGATCTCATCGCCCTGGGTTTTTGCCATCATCCAAAAAAAGGCGAGTGGCATCCCTTGGTTATCCTTAAAGAATTCAATTGTTCGGGTGGCCGGATGATACCTGTTAAGACCCTTTCCAGTGCCGATCCAGATATCGCCATTGTCATCTTCTAGCAATGAACGAACCGAGTTCGAATACAGAACCGGTTTTTTTTCATCCTCATTTGTAAATTCAGTAAACGTTTGCTTCTTGCGATCATATTTTGCGACTCCTAAGCCGGTTCCCAACCATAGGTTACCGTCTTTGTCCTCGCAAGCGGCCCTGGCCCATATGCCAGGCTCCCTTTTGAACACGGGAAGAATAGAATAAAATAAATTCTTGTCAGGGTTAAAATAAGTTAACCCGTATCCGGGGGTTCCTAACCAAATGTTACCAAACGTGCCCTGGAATAAACAGACGGTCGGATTGGCAATAAGGCTGTTGGCAAACAGCGGGTCGTTCTTGTAGTCAAAAAAACTATCGGTCTTTTCATCGTAAAGAAACAAGCCGGAAGCTGAACCCGTTCCCCATAAACGCTTATTCGCCCATTTTCTTTTGGGATCGGTGAACCGCTCATAGTGGTTGACGGTACGATTTTGCAGATCAATTTTTTCCAGGAGGGACTTTGCATGTGCACAGGCGGCCCATAAATGCCCCGCCCGATCCATGGCGATGGAATATACTCCGTTACTACTGATAGAAAAATTTGAGGTCGGATCATATTTTATTTCCTGATACGCCGATGTCGCCGGATTTAAAATTTTTATTCCACAGTAAGTAGCCAGGTATAACTCGTCGTTTCTGCCTATAATAATTTTAATGACAGCACACGTCAATTTTTTTTCGATAGAGTCTTTCGATGTAAACATTTCGGCGACGCCTCTCTTTGAATCAATCAACCATAAGCCAGATGTTGTGGCGAGCCATATGTTACCCTTTGAGTCATCACGCATGTCCCTTACCACAAGATCCTGCGCAGCTTTATAGGGGATGAAACAATTGCGGATATAGTCGTATCGACACAAGCCTTTCAGGCTTCCTACCCAGAGGTTGCCTTTTTTATCTTGGTAAAGGGATTGTATATAATTGTCGGGAAGTGAAGTGGAGTCTCCTTTTCGGAAAAAATAGGTTTTCATGCTGATGCCGTCAAACCGATTGAGACCATATGATGTGCCGATCCAAATAAAACCGTATTTATCCTGGGATATCGCGCGGACTATACCGTCGCTGAGGCCATCGCTCGTGGTAAGAGCGCGAAAATAAAAAGAAGATACCTGTTCATTTGAAGAAAGTTGAACAATCATCAAAAAGACTATGACGAAGATTTTTTTCATTCTCTTCAAATGCAGACTGGTTTTAAATTCCAAAGGATGATCCGTTCTCTGAAATTAAAAAACATCGGAGGCAAACCAAAATGTAAATAGCGAGGTGTGGCAAACCTGAATTAAAGCGTATTCAAATAGAAATTTATGCAGAATAAAAAAGGCCCGTTTGCATAAACAGGCCCTGATCCTCACCATCCCTAACACCAATCCGGTGTTGCACTCACATTTAGAATTCCAACTGTATGTTTCCTAAGCACGTTTCCACATGGCATCTTCCCAAGTCATGCAGATTGGCTCTTATAATTTGCTGCTTTAATCATGGTATCCGAAAGTGTCTTGTAACAACTAGTCCACGCATCTTCTATTTCTGGCGTCCAGTCCCCGCCCAGGCCCTGTTTCAAAGTCCATATGAGTGTGCGGCCGATGGCCCGGTAATGCTCTGGCTTCGCACCATAGGAAACATGCCTTATTGCGAGTTGTTGTATATCTTCTGTGAGTTCATCCAACCGATCCAGCCTCCCGACAATCGCACTTAGCATGTCAATTAGTTTTCTTGATTGCACATCCCGCGAAGTTTTGAAAAGATGTCTTAGGTGCGGCACGTCAATAAACAATTTGCTGTAAAAAACATCTCCAATGAGAACGGGATCAATATCGCGGAACACCTTCCAGCTTTTCTATTTTTCAGAACGATTAACCTGTTCAAAATTCCGCAGATCTGGTCTAAACCGGGAATTTAAATGGTCGAAGCGTAGCAAATTCCAACTGAACCGTTACCATTTTGCTTTTCAGGGGCCGGAATGTGACAATCAAGCCGCGTCGGCAGTATACTCGGCTGCATTGATCATGGCCGTTGCCAACGTTGAGTAACAATCGGCCCACGCCTCCTGCAGTTCTTCATTCCACTCATCGCCTAGCCCTTTTTCTAAAGTCCACAGCAATGCGTTGCCCACAACAGCGTAATGTTCTTCTCGTACTCCATAAGTCGTGTGGCGTCGGGCGAGTTTTACAACTTCACCCATGATATCTTCTAATCGGTCCAGTTTGCTGATGACATAGTTCAGCATGGAAAGTACTTTTTTTGACTGTTCGGCCATTGAACCTTTGAACATCTCCCTTGCGGCGGGAGCTA